>JALYOR010000039.1 GCA_030856765.1 Verrucomicrobiota bacterium
CGGCACTTCGAGCAGCCGCAGTCCGGCCCTTTGGGCGAGAAAGAGCAATTCGACATCGAATCCAAAGCCATCGATCTGCGCCTGCTCGATCACCGGACGCGCGGCTTCCATGCGGAAGGCTTTGAAGCCGCATTGGGTATCGGAAAAAGGCAGGCCGGTCAGGAGGCGAACGATCCCGTTGAAGACCTTGCCGCCCTGCTCGCGACGCCAGGGTTGGCGCTGCCCGATCAGACTGCGGTCGAGCGCGCGGGAACCAAAAACCACATCGCACTCTCCCGCGTCGATTGGTTCGACAATCTTGGGCAATTCGGTGATCGGCGTGGACAGGTCGGCATCGGAAAAAAGAACAATCGGAGCCCGAGCCGCCAGCAGACCGGCTCGGACGGCGTGACCCTTGCCGCGATTCCGGGCAGAGCGCAGGACGCGCGCGTCGACATCGGGGCGCCGGGCGAAAAGGGCCTCCGCCACCTCCGCTGTGCCGTCGGTGGAACCGTCGTCGACCACGATCAGCTCCGCATTCGGCCGGAAGGTTTGCAGATAGCTAAGGAGGGTGAGCAGGTTATCAGTCAGCCGGCGCGATTCATTGAAGGCCGGGACGACGATGGCAACCTGGGTGCGGTCCATCCTAACGAGTGCCTAACCAATTGGTCCGAAGGCCAATCCCAGCCCGCAGGCGACGATCGCCTCGAGCACGCCGGCCATCGTTGATTTCACCGCTCCGACCGCGAAGTGGGCCGCGATGCTGATGATGAAAGCGCCGATCGCTCGAGAGGGCAGCAGAAAAAGCAGAGGTCCTTTGGTTCGGGAAATGAATGTTGCGCCGCTTTTCGTCCTTCTCGTTCGCCGCGAGATCGCGATAAATCAGCGTGGTCTCCCGTTCCGCCCGCCGATTAACCTGGAGGGCAGCAACTGCTTTGGCGTCTTCCGGCTTCATGCGTCACGCTCTATTAGCCGGTTTCACTTGCCTTGCGCAACTGCGGGCGCGCGCGGCAGCACGATTTTCTCCTTTGCCTGCTGCGCGGTGATTACGACCGCCACCGAGCCGATAATGATGGCGGCGGCGAGGGTGGTGCGGGCGGTCACGGTCTCACCGGCAAAGAAAGCACCCAAGAGCACGGCCACCACCGGGTTGACGTAGGCGTAGGTGGCGACCTTCGACGGATCACAATGGCGCAGCAGCCAAATGTAAGCGGTGTAGCCCACGATCGCGCCGATGAGAACGAGATAAATGAAGGCGCCTAACGACAGAGCGGTGACTTTTTCCAGCTCGAAGTCACGTCCTTCGCCAGTGACCAGGCCGGCGATGAACATCAGCCCGCCACCGCAAAGCATCGTTTGGGCGGAAGAGAGCAAGGGTGAAGCGGAGTTGCGCGCCCGATGCGAATAAAGCGAACCGATTGACCAGACGAGCGAACCAAAAAGCAGAATCAACATACCCAGCCCGGCGTAACGCGAACCGGCCGCCGGCGCCGCTCCGAGTGCCGGACTAACGAGAATCCCAACCCCGACAAAACCTCCGATGAGTCCCAGCATGACGAGCGGACGCGGGCGGGGCGCGGAGCCGGTCAACCAGGCGAGCAAGGCGATGTAAATCGGCACCGTCGCGACAAGTAGCGAGGCAAGCCCGGAGGCGACCCATTGTTCGGCCACGGTCACCCCGCCATTTCCAAAAAAGAGCAGACAAGTCCCAACGATGAAAGCCGTTCGCCATTCCGCGAAGGAAGACTTCGGCGCCCCCTGCCAGCGGGCGACGAGAAACATGATTACACCAGCGACGAAAAAACGGGCTCCCGCCATGAGCAGTGGCGGAATGGACTCGATCGCGAAACGAATCCCGAGATAGGTGGAACCCCAGATCACATAGAGCGCGGCGAAGGCGAGAATAATCGCGAAGCGGCGGGGCGCCGGCGCGGACTCGCTCACGAGAAGCGATCTTCCGTCCAGGGATCGGCCGTGTTGCTATAACCCCGCACTTCCCAGAAGCCAAGTTTGTCCGCGGCCGCGAATTCGATTTGCCTGACGAACTTGGCGCCTTTCCAGGCATAGAGCTTGGGAATGATGATGCGAGCCGGGCCGCCGTGCTCGCGCGTGATCGGTTTGCCATCGAACTGGGTCGCGACCAAGACATCGTCGTCCAGGCAATCGGCGAGGCGGACATTGGTGGTGTAGCCGTCGTAGCTGGTGAAGAGGACGTGTTGCACCTCCGGCTTTGGCTTCACCAGATCGACAAGGGTGAAAAAGGCGACGCCCGTCCAGCGACAATCGAATTTGCTCCAGGTGGTGACGCAGTGGAAATCGCTCACGTCCTCGAACTGGGGCAAAGCGTTGAATTGTTCCCAAGTGAAAGTTTGCGGGTTCTCGACCAGACCGCCGATTTCAAGCCGCCATTCGCCTAACGAAATTTCGGGACGAACCCCGAGATCGAGCACCGGAAAACCGGGCGTTAGATGCTGGCCGGGCGGCAGTCGATCGTGCGAGCGCACGGCGGGCTTGGCTTTCCCGCTCATCTTGCGCGCCCAGCGCTCCTTCGCGGTCAGGTTGGAGTCAGAGACGGCCATGAGAGTCGTTAGGCTAGGTCGGCCGGGGACAGCGTCCCCGGCTACAACGACTGCGCTTTGATGACCCGGATGGCGTCGCGCAGCTCGGCCGCGCGCTCGTAGCGTTCGCCCTGAATGGCGCGTTCCATTTCCCGCTCCATCACTTCCAGTTTGGAGAGCGGCCGCTTGGTCCGCACTTCCTCCAGCCATTCGTCGAGGAAAGCGATCTCCGAGCTTTTCGCTTCCAGCTCGGGAAAGGCGGATTGCTGGATGAATTCGCTGATCCGGTCCCGGCCCTTTTCGATTTCGCGAATGGCGTCGCCGAACTGCCCGTCGGCGAGCAGAATCGAGACGCGCGCGCGGGTATTCATCATCAGGACGTAGGGACGGAATTGCTGAAAGCTCCAGACCAGATCCTCCCGTTCGCTGTGTTCATCGACAAAGGTGAAGAGATCGAGGTTGCGCTGGGTATCGCGAATGACGCCGTCGAATTCGTCGATCTGAAAAAGGCTCAGGTAGCGGTGATAAAATTGAATCCCTTCCTGCTGCAATTCACTGCATTGGTCGGGCGTGAGCTCGTATTCTTCACCCCGCTCGGCGGCGCGGAGGGCGCGGCGCTGGTGGTAAACGAGATAGGACTCGCAGTTGTGCGGACGCTGGCCGTCGGGGCGGCCTTCCATCTCCATTTGGAGGAGGCCGAGATCGATCCGGAGCTGCAATTTTTCGCGGCCATCGAGGCCCGGCACTTTCCGGACTTTGATCGCGCCCGCTTCATGCGGCCAATCGTTCAGCAGGCTGTTCAAGTCGAGACTCATTGCCCGAAACAATCGAGTCCGAGTTTGCTTTGTCAACGCAACCAGGATTGCCAGCCATGGGGCCCGCACAGAGAATGCAAGACATGGAACAGGAGATCGACGCGTTCATTCGCTTTCTCGCGGTCGAGCGCGGTCTTTCCGAAAACTACCAGCTCTCCACCCAGCGTTCGTTAGGCGAGTTTGCCGAATGGTGTGCGGCGCGAAAAGGAATCGCACACCCGCGTGAGGTCGGGTTGCCGCTAATCAGCGAATATCTGGCCGAACGGAAACGCGGCGGGCTCGCCGCTTCCTCGATCAAGTTGATCGTGGTCGCGCTGAAGATTTTCTTCCGCTTCGCGACGGCGCAGGGATTCGTGCGGCGCGACCCAACCGATTCGTTGGCGCTCCCCCGGATCGAGCGCTATTTGCCGGAGACTTTGAACGAGATGCAGGTCGAGCAACTGCTCGAGAGCGTGGACGGGAAGGCGCCACTCGGCTTGCGCGATCGCGCGATGCTGGAGCTGCTTTACGCCAGCGGGCTGCGGATTTCCGAGCTGGCCAACGCGAAACTGGAAAATCTCAATCTCGAGGAGGGCGTGGTGCGGGTAACGGGAAAAGGGAACAAGACCCGGATCGTGCCGGTCGGGCGCAAGGCCTGCGCGGCCATCGCCACCTATCTCGAGCAGGAACGTCCGCGCCTGGTGAAACGGCGGACCGGGAGTGAAGTGTTTCTCTCCACCCGCGGCGGCAAACTGACGACCGTGCGCATTTGGCAGATCGTGAAGGCGGTGGCGAAACGCTCCGGGCTGGAGGTGAATATTTATCCGCATTTGCTGCGGCACAGCTTCGCCACGCATTTGTTAGGCAACGGCGCTGATTTGCGCATCATCCAGGAGTTGCTGGGCCACGCCGATATTTCGACCACGCAGGTTTACACGCATGTCGATCAGCAGCGCCTGAAGGCGGTGCATCATAAGTTTCACCCGAGAGCGTAGCGAGCCGTTGGAGGGACGACCGCTGTGTCGTCTCCGACTATGAAACCCGGACGGAACAGCGCCCGTCCCTCCATTCCTATTTACAGAAGAGTGCGACGGAGGCCGTGTAGCCGTGCAAGTAACTGGCGTTCCCGATCGGACCGATCTCTCCATTACAAAAAAACCCTGCGCTGGGCACCGGTCCGAAAATCTCCGCCAGGGTGGTGGCGTCGTGATCGGGCACCCCGAAGAAGCGATGCCCACGGCCGTTGCAGGAGAAGACGAGGGAGGCAAAAGGAGTGCAGCCTTGCAACTCGTTGATTTTGGCGAGCTCCACGAGGTCGGCGTGGGCGGTGATTTTGTCGCGCAACTGGTATTGCAAGGTCTGCCCGGTGCGCGCCCGGGCGCCGATCGCGACGGCGCCGGTTTGGGGATCGGCGCCTAGCAGATTGCGCACGAGAAAATCGCCGCGCTTGAGGTCGGCCACGTATTCGGAGGCGGCCAAGCCAGCGAAGAGATTGCCGCGGGCGCGTTCTTTTTCGTCGTCGGAAAGGCCGTTGAAGGTTTCGCTCAGAACTTCGTAGGCAGGCCGGGAGCCGAGGGCGTAAACGAGGTTCTCGTCGGCGTGGGTAATGGTAAAAGGTTCGCCGACGGGCTTGCAACCCTGGCTGACGATGGTGCGTATCTTGCCGCCTTTGACCGCGAGGGCGACGACGGCCGCGTCCACCGCACTGCCATCCAGGACGAGCGCATGCTCCCCGTTTTCGCTGCTCCCGCTGGCCAGACCGCCAATGCAGGGCGTATCGGGAAAAGCGACGTTCCATTCCACCAACCAGCGCTCGAGATTGGGCGCGTAGGGATTGGCCAACACGATCCAGGAATCAACCTCTTCGGGTTTCAGGCCGGTTTCCGTCAGCCAATAGCTCGGGCCGGTCGAGGCTTCGATTTGTTGGTTGGAAATAAGGATCGGAGTGAGCTTCGTCTCCGGGAGGCTGAGGAGGAGGAGCGACATCCCGGCGACGCCTTCTGCTTCCTGCCCGCGCCCGATCAACCCCGCTCCCAACGAGCCGACCAGGAGCGGAATGCGGCCATGCAGCCGAACGAGGTCGAGCACTTCGTGGATCTGGGGCAGCCAACTGGCGGAGAGAAAAAGAAAGCCGCAAGTGGGCTGGCCACCACATTCTTCGAGCGCCTCGGCAGCGGCGGCGATCACCTTGCTCTCCTGGAATTCACCCAGGACAAGGCGGGAACCGGCGCATGTCTCCATGCCTGCAGATCGTCGATGCGCGGGCAAAAGTCGAGAGCCGAGGGAAGCTCGCGGCGGAGCGATTTAGTGCGAGACTGCGCCCATGAAGAAGTTGATCGCGGTCCTCGTGATCGCGCTGGTGGCCGCGGCGGCCGTCTGGGTGGTGCTGCGGATCCAGCTCGCCAAACGGGTGGCGGCCGTGCCCGAATTGCTGCCGACATCGACGCTGGTGTTGCTGGAGGTGCCGGATTTCGAGAAGGCACGCGCGGATTGGCACGAAAGCGACCTCTACAAAATCTGGCGCGAACCGGCGGTGCAGGAGTTGTTGCAAAAGCCGCTCGCGCAGCTGCCCAAGGATCGCGGCGGTCGCCGTATCCTGGAAGAGTTTCTGCAGCTCCGGCCGACCCATGGATTCATTGCCCTGGCTTCGCTAGAGAGGAATGAGCCGAAGCTGATCGGAGGCTTCCGATTCGCTGGATCGCAGGAGAAGGCGCGGCAATTTATCAGTCAGCGGGAGACGCAGTTGATGGCGCAAACGAGGAACGCGAGACGCGAGACAATCGACTACGAGCAAACCAAGATCGAGACAGTACAGGTATCGCATTTCGTCTTCGCCAGCGCCTATGAGAACCAATGGTATTTCGCCTCCAACGACGTGGCGGCCCTCAAGCTCTTGCTCGACCGCGTCAATCACCGGCGGGAAAAGCCCAAGGATTCGCTGGCGGACAACCCGGCTTTTGCCGCCGCCATCAGACATCTCCCGCACGAATTCGTCGGGATGCTCTTCCTCGATCCGCGCCCCTTCGTGGAAAAGCTGATGCCGATCGTCGCCCTGGCCGGCCAGTCGCTGCCGATGGATCAACTGCAGCGCTTGCGGGAGGTGCAAAGCGTCGCCTCCACGATCGGTTTCGAGGATGGCAAAATGCGGGAGACGGATTTCGTGGCGATGCCACAAGTGGGGGAGGCGAAGAACCTGAAGGGGCCGCTCCTGGCAGCGGCCGGACCGAGCACGTTCTTGTATTCGGCTTCGCAGGTTCATTGGTCCGACAATCTCCTCGCGTCGTCGGCGCCGGCCGCCGTCGGTTTGCCGGCGCTGGTGCAACAATTTACCGGGGCCATGAAAGCGCGGGGCATTTCCCTCGATGATTTGCGGGAAGGATTTGGCCAAGAGCTCGAACTAGTGGGCGATTGGCCGACTTCTTCTCCCTGGCCGACGCTGATCGCCGTCCTGCCGGTGAAGGACACGGCGCGGGCCCTGAAGATCGCGGCAGCGCTGACCTCGGTCGAGCTCGGCGGCGCGGCCTGGGTCAGAAGCGAGCATGACGGCGCCACCTTTTTCAGCGCGCAGCCTTTTGGACTCATTCCGGTGCACCCGTCCATCGCGGTTTCGGACCACGTCTTCCTGGCTGGTTCGGATGAAAAAGCGATACAGGAGGCGCTGGGTCAGCTCGCAAAGGCACCAAGGGAGCTGGAGAAAAGCGCGACCTTTCACGAGGCGTCCGTCCGGGTTCCGGCCGCTGGCTCCGCCTTCAACTATGTCGACACGCGCCTGCTCTACGAGCGGGCCGACGCCGCCACGCGGCCCTTGCTGCTGATGGGCGCGACCTTTTATCCCGCTCTCGCGAAGACAGTGGACCTCTCGAAGTTGCCGCCCGCGGAGGTGATCACGAAACATCTTTCGCCGATCGTCATGTCGCAACGTTATGAAGAAAACGGCTACGTCACCGAGTCGGTGGGGCCGGTGACGTTCCGGGAAGCGACGTTGGGCGTGGCCGGGGCCATCGGCGGGATGCTCATCTACCTGAGAGATGGCTTTCGGGCCGGCGACCTCATTCCACCAAGTCCCGTTGGGAACATGCCCGCAACGGCTCTCCCCTCTGTATCTCCAACGCCAAGTCCCTTCTAAGATCCGCGTCGCTGGGCCGGGACATAGCGACCCGCTCTCCAGGGCATCTCGAAGGGCGGGAATTTGCGCGTAAAGGAGAAATCCTACTGCGGATTTTTGAAGATATGTTATTCTTTGCGCACTATGGCCATGCTAAAAAAGAACGCTTTTTCACGCCGAGTACCGGATCTCGTAACCGAAGAGCTGGTTGCGGTCCTTTCCCGCCGGGCCTCGTTCGAGTTCAAACAACTCTTTGAGGTTCTCCATGAGAATCTGCGGGCCCGGAACGCGGCCAGTGGTGGCGAGGAAATGTTGCGGCTGCGAGCTTACGAAAAGCTGCAGAACCTGGTGGCACGCGGGATGGTGAAAAAGACCGGTAAAAAATACAAAGGCCTGCCGTCCGCTCTGGCCAAGGCTCTCCTTCCCCCGAACGGACCCATGCCGACTCCGGCCGCTCGCTAGAGCAGCCCTGCCGGTTCAGCTGGCCGCTGCAGAGCGGCGAAGAGTAGAATGATTCGCGAATACATTCCGGTTCTGTTGCAAGCGATCGTGGCCATCGGCTTCGCCGTCGGGGCGCTGGTCGTGAGCGTGTTGCTTGGCAAATACGGGCTGCGCAACCGAACCAAAGACAGCGCCTACGAATGCGGGATGGTCGCGCAAGGCGAGGCCCAGCCACGCTTCAGCGTGAAGTTCTACCTCGTCGCGATGCTCTTCATCCTCTTCGATCTGGAGATCGTCTTCATGTATCCGTGGGCGGTGGTATATCGCGAAGCGATTGGGCACAGCCACGTCATCCTCTGGAGCATGCTTAGCTTCGTCTCGATTCTCATGGTCGGTTATGTCTACGCGTTGAAAAAAGGCGCGCTCGACTGGAAGAAATAGCGTCCGACCGCTGCTGTTGAGCGATATGAAGGGGATGTCGGTGGAAGCTCCTCAGGTGGCCGTTTCTTGCTTGCGCCTTTCTCGGGTCGCGCCTAATAGCTAACCGCTCATGGTTCATCACATCGGACTTTACAAACTGAAGCCAGGCGTGACCCCGGAGGAAACCGAGGAGATGATGATGAACGCGCGAATGCAGCTTCTCAAGATCGACGAGGTGCTGAGCATCAAATGTGGCAAGCGGGTCGACCCCAAAGTGCCGTGGCCTTTCTTCATCGCGATCGATTTCGAGTCGATGGATAAGCAGGCGATCTTTCGCGAAGATTCGATCTATATCAAATTCGTCGAGGAAGTCATCAAGTCTAAGACCTCGGAATATCTGGCCTTGGATTACGAGATGGACCCAGGCAAAGACGTGAACCTGTCGTGAGCGCAGGAATCGAACCTTGCCTGGCGCGATGCGCCGACTTTTGAACCACGCGCGGCCCCTTCCAGCGGCTTTGTTCCTGCTCGTTTAGAGACCCGGTCCCCAGGGCCACGATGCAAATCGCTTACCTCTATTCCCGTTATCCGGTCATCTCGCAGACTTTCTGCGACATGGAAATGCTCGAACTGGAACGGAGGGGACACGATCTGCTCATTGGTTCGGTTCATCCGCCGCACACCAGTCTGCGGCACGAACATTTCGAGCGGTTTCGCTCGACGGTCTGCTACGCTCCGCCCACGCCGGTGTTGCAACTGTGGGAAAAGAAAACGCGCGAGGCGGAATGCTGGCCACAGGAATTGATCGGGCGGCACGACCGAAAATACGGCCCAGTCTTCAAAGCCGAGTTACGGGCACGCAACGCCTGCTATTTCGCGGCCCTCTTTGCCCGCCATGGGATTCGCCATTTTCACGTCCACTTCGCCAACCGTGCTGCGCATACCGCGCTCTTCCTCAAGGCAATTTCAGGGATCCCGTTCAGCATTACGGCTCACGGACAGGATTTCATGTCCGACCTCGGACAAAATGATTTGCTGCAGGAGATCTGCGAAGGAGCGGAGTTCGTGGCGGTGGAGACTGATTACAGCCGCGATTTGCTGCAAAAACGCTGTCCGGAAGCGGCGGCGAAAATTCATCGAGTTTACAACGGGCTCGACCTCGCCAATCTCCCCGCACCGATGGGCGAAGAGGAGCGACCACCAGGTCCGACCAACATCGTGAGCGTCGGCCGTTTGGTTCCCTTCAAAGGCTTCGAAATTCTACTCGAGGCCTGCGCCGAACTGGATCGCCGCAATTTCGAATTTCGCTGCCAGATCGTTGGAGACGGCCCGTTGCGAGGCAAACTCGAGAGCATGATCACAGAGCTAAAATTGCAACGCCGGATCGAACTCTGCGGATCCCTCTCGCAGGCGGAGGTCTACGCCAGGCTGCGCGGCTGCGACATCTTCGCGCTCGCGTGCGTGGTCGATAACGAAGGGGCGAGCGATGTTTTTCCGACTGTGATCATGGAAGCGATGGCCTGCGCTCGACCAGTCGTCTCCACTCGACTGGCCGGGATTCCCGAATCGGTGGTGGACGGCGTCACCGGGTTGCTCGCCCCGCCCGGCGACTGGGAGGAATTTGCCGACATGCTCGACCGCCTCGTCCGCGATCCCGCGTTGCGCGCCCGGATGGGCGACGCCGGAAGGGTGCGACTGCGGAGCGAATTCAGCGTGGCCAAAACGGTCGAACCGCTGGTGCAACTCTTCGAAGACTGTCTGGAGCGATCCCCAGCGCACACGGCGGCGGCCGCGGCCGCTCCACTTTCGGCGACGGGGCAGACCGCTTATTTGATCGATCGCTGGCCCGATCCCAGCCTGCCCTTGCTCGAGACGGAACTGCGTGCTCTCGACCGCAACCAAGTGCCACGAGTGGGCTTCGTGCTTCATCCGCCGACGGCCGCGGAGCTGAACGCAAAGACAAACGATTTCACGAGGGAGTTTGAGTATCTGCCGGACGCGATGGTGATCGAAGCGGAATGGCAAGCGCAGATGCCGCTGATCAGAGAATTGGAAGGGATCCGCGCCAGTCAGAAACATCGGTCGTCATCCGGCCTTTTTCTTGAACAGGCGCGAGCCGCTCTGAGCTTGCGCCAAATGTTTCGGCGTCACAACATCAGCCACGTGCATGCCACCAGCTCCCGCACTCTCTTGAGCGCCCTGATGTTGAAACACCTGCTTGGCGTCACGGTCAGTGTGGCCCTCGAAGCGGCTCCGATTCTTTCGGACGAAATTCTCTTCGAAGCGCTCGATCAGTGCGCCGGTGCCCGGAGCAGTAATCGAGAATTGCTGGCCCATCGCGGGCGCGGCTTCCTTTTCGATCCGACCCAGGCCAACTCCTGGCTGGCCCGAAAATGGACTGGCGACCGCTCTTTTTGGCAGGAATGGTCGGAACAGCTCCTCACCTGGACACGTCCGACATGATCAAAAAAGCCATTCTTCTCGCCGGCGGCGCCGGGACCCGGCTCTACCCGCTGACCAAAATCGTCTGCAAACAGCTCCTGCCAGTTTACGACAAGCCGATGATTTGCTACCCGCTGGCCACCCTCATGCTCGGCGGCCTGCGCGAGATTCTCGTCATCTCCACGCCGAAAGATGTCCCGATGCTGCGCGATTTTCTCGGCGACGGTTCGCATCTCGGCCTCCGGCTCGAGTACGCGGAGCAAGCGGAACCGAAAGGGATCGCGCAGGCCTTTCTGATCGGCGCCGATTTCGTCCGAAACGAAGGCGCGGCCCTGATGTTGGGCGACAATATTTTCTACGGAAAACTGGATTTCTTCCGCAGCGCCCTCGCGATCGACAAGGGAGCCTGCATTTTCGGATATCAGGTGCGAGATCCGGAGCGTTACGGCGTGGTGGAGTTCGGCCCCGAGGGGCGGGCGATCAGCCTGGAAGAGAAACCAAAGAAACCGAAAAGCCAGTATGCCGTCCCCGGCCTCTATGTCTACGACGAGCAAGTGACCGAGCTCTGCCGCGATCTGCGTCCTTCTGCACGGGGAGAATTGGAAATCACCGACCTGAATTTGATCTACCTCCGCCAGAATTCCCTCCACGTCCGCCTCCTCGGCCGCGGCATGGCCTGGCTAGACACTGGGACGCAAACGAGCTTGCTCGAAGCGGCCAATTACATCGCTACGATTGAGCATCGCCAAGGCTTAAAAGTCGCCTGCCTCGAGGAGGTCGCGCTGCGCGCCGGCTTTATCGATCATGCTCAAATGCGCCGCTTGATCGATCGTGTCCCGAAGGGCGAATATCGGGACTACCTGCGCCTGGTGGCGGAAGAAGAGCCGTCCCAGCGAATGGCGGGACCAGCCTAGCCCCAGCTCGGTTACCGGGCGAAACGATCGGATCCCGCTTCGGGAGACGGGTGAACGAGGCAGTATCGCCCGCAACGCGACCGGTGCCGTCGCGGTCGTCCAGAATCAGATCGACCTCATTCTTTCCGACGGACCTTTTAACCCCCAAAAGACAAACTCCGACGGAACAGTCCAGATCCCGCCCGAACTGGTCGTCGGCGCCCATGTGACCAATAACGTCCCGATTTATCGCGAACCCACCACCGGGATCGTCGTCTCGGGAACGTTGACCACCACCATAGTCGATATGAGCACCGACCTGGCTGGCATTACGATGCCGACTTATCGCGCCGATGTGACCGTAACTTACAACTACCGGAGTAAGAACTACTCGCTCACCTCGATGGTGGAGCTTTAACCGAGTCGCCAATCGATCGGCCACTGGGGCAGTGCGAATGTTTACAATCCGCCCAACCGTCAATGGTATTTCGACACTAACCTCCAAGTCTACACGCCGCCCGGCAGCCTACCCGTGTATAGCTACGTTAAAGGACGATGGTTCCTTGCCCAATGACTTCTCTATTTCCGCTTCGAATCCGCAGTTTGCTTTCTCTGGCTGCGATCGGCCTGACTCCTTCCGCCTCGATGCCCGCAGCCTTGGCCGGGTTGGATCTCTCGCCCCAAGTGCAATCCCATGAACTGGAAGGGATACCGATGTCCCAACTGGCTTTCAACAATGGAGCCAAGGGCAAGGCCACCTATCAGCCGCCCCGTGATTGGAAGTATAGCGGAGGAAGTGATCGGTTCGAGTTGCAACCAGGCAACAAGGCCCAGACGAAAGCGAGCCTGAGCAAATGGCCATCGTCGCCCGCTATCTCGTTTGACCCTCAAGGCCTGGCCCAGTTGAACGAAAGGATCATTGGGATGCTCCCGGAAGGCAGTGAGCAGGTCAAGGTCCTCGCGGCCGAGCTGAACCCACTTCAGATTGACGGCAAGCCGACTTACCTCGTGGAGGTCAGTTATGTCTTCTACGGCGAGCGGTTCTGCTCCTATTCGCTTCTCCTCGACCGGAAACCGGAACCGCTTTTCTTTCGACTCAGTAGCCGGGAGTCCGATTACGCCACGCTCCGAGAGGCGTTCCAGCGCAGCCTGTATACTTGGCAAAATCTCTAGTCGGCCTTAGCGGGCGTGCTTCGCGGGTGCCGGCTGTTCGCGCAGCAGATGATTCGTATCGGCGAGCAATCGGGTGACTGCATCGGCGTCGGTGGCATCGTAATAGCCCCGGATTTCTCCGCCACGATCGACTAGGATCAGACGGGTGCTATGAATTGGGCCGGCCGCGCCACCATCTCCAGTGGCAAGCTTGAATCCGTCTCGGGAGAGCCGATAAATGGTCGCCTTATCCCCCGTGAGGAAGTGCCAGCGACCAGGCTGTGCCTGCAGGCGGGCCGCGTATTCGCGCAGCACCGCGGGAGTGTCATGTTCCGGGTCGACAGTGAAGGAAACCAACTTGACGTCCGTATCGCGGAGAGGCTTTTGCGTTTCACTCATCCGGCTGCTGATCATTGGGCATGGTCCGGGGCAGGTGCTATAGACGAAATCGGCGACCCAGATTTTACCAAGTAACTGCTGCGACCCAAAAGACTGCCCATTTTGATCGATCAGTTGGAAGGGAGGGATGATCCCGTTTTTGGGCAAGGCCCGGCTCGAAAGCCGGGCGAGTTGCGTCTGCCAGAGAAAGAAGAGACCCGCCGCGGTCAGAAGAGGGATAAGAAGAAGGGTAACCTTCCAAGCGAGCGACCGCCAGGAGAGCGGGGCCCGCGTGGGAGCAAGAGTCCCGGTGTCATTCATCGCTTGGTCAGCACGAGCGCGCCGAGCAGCAACGGCAGGTAGATAATCGAGGCCAGGAATAACTGCCGGGCGCTGGCGAGGCTGCGGCGCGCTTGAAAACGAAAAGCGAGGCCGAGAAAAGTCGCGCCCAACAAGAGCGCAATCGGGAGGTAGAGGAGCGAAACGATTCCCGCCCACACCGGCGTCAAACTAGCGGCCAGCAGCAGGACCGTAAAAAAGACACTCTGCCGACCGGTGCGGGCCCCTTCCAGGTCGCGTCCCGAGAGCATCACGAAGCCGGCCCGGGCGTAGTCTTCGCGGTACATCCAGCCGATCGCGAAAAAGTGCGGCAGTTGCCAGAAAAAGAGGATCGTAAATAGCGTCCAGGCGGGAGGGGCGAGATCGTTGCGCGCGGCCGCCCAACCGATCAGCGGCGGCAAGGCTCCGGGAATCGCACCGACGAGGGTGTTGGCGGTACTGATCCGCTTGAGCGGCGTGTAAGCAAAGAGATAGATACCGATCGTCCCCGCGGCCAGGACGGAGCTGATGAAATTGACGGCTACCGCCAGATACACCACTCCGGCCAGGCCGAGGAACGACCCCACGATCAGACCCTCTCGTGGCAACATGCGGCCCGAGGGAATCGGCCGCATTTGCGTCCGCACCATGACCGCATCGAACTTATGTTCCCACCATTGGTTCAGCGCCGCCGCGCCGGCCGCGGCCAGGGCCGTTCCGAAAACGGCATGCAGCAAAGCGACAAAATCCATCGGCCCTCGCCAGCCGGCATAAAAGCCGACCGCGGTCGTGATCAGAACCAGAAAGGTGAGGCGCGCCTTCACCAACTCGGCGAGGTCCGCCATTGTCCAGCCGCGTTCGAGCGGGACGGCCGGAGATTCGATGACGGCCGTCTTCATCGGGCGCCGGCCTCCACCAGTTTTGGAAATCGCCCGGCCGCGCGAGGCGCTTCCGTCCTCTTACGCAAACGCAGCAGGATGACAGAAAGAGCCACGCCCGTCGCGAAAGTCAGCGCGCCCACAGCTACGTGAGCGGTGGCGATATCGGCCGCTTTGTTGCTCCAGATGGTCCAGGCGCCAAAGGTGATTTGCATCAGGACCAGGCCGAGCCAAAGATTCGCCAGTCGGCGCACCTCCGAGACAAGCGCTGCTTCCCGCCTAACGCAAAGCCAGAATGCCGCAATCGTTAGGCCAATGACCGCGGCCAGAAAACGATGCGCCATTTGCAGCCAAATCTGGCCGGCCGAAACGTCCGAAAGCGCCTGCGCGTCGCGCGCCTGATTGATCCTGGCGATCGTCGCCGGTGCCGTATTGGGAATGATCTGCCCGTAGGCGAGCGGAAAATCCAGAATGGCGAGGTCACGATGCTGATGTCGCATCGTCGCCCCGAGTCCGAGTTGCCCGTAAATCAATCCCGTCGCGACCAGCGCGACGACCGCCAGCGAACGCTTCGGGGCTGCCGCGACCCGGCGCTTGAGTCGCTGCCAGATCGGTGAAGTGCCCAGCGCGATAACCACCAGCAAAGCCAGAAAGCCCTGGGCGAGGCAGGCGTGAAAGATGCCGATCTGATCCTTGAGCAGGGTGACGCGCAACCCGCCCAGCACGCCTTGGAAGACAACTGCGCCTAACGAGACCCAGCCGAGCACCTTGAGCCAACGTTCCACCTTCGAAAAGGCGAGCCAGCACGCCAAAATGATGCTGAGAAACCCAATCACCGACGCGATCAGCCGGTGGGTATGTTCGAAGAAAATTCCCCCGACCCACTGCGAGACCGGAAAGAAGAACATGTTGTAGCCGAAAGTCGTCGGCCAATCAGGCACGGCGAGGCCGGCTCCTTTGCTCGTCACCATCCCGCCGCTGCAGATCAGGAGCACAGTGGCGCCAGCCAAAAACCAGGCGAAGCGATGGAGAAAGGGATTCGTGGCGGCGGCTGGCGTGCGCATCGGTGCTTGGGTTGATCCCGGCCGGGCGCCGGTCCCCATTTTTATCCGCCGCCCGGGTTGGCTGTCTTCGGAGCGCCGGGAGGCGGCACGGTGCCGGGCGTCGGGCCGACCGGTGGTTCGCCGGCCGGACGATCGAGAGGGGCCGGAGCCGCTGGCGTGCCGGAAAGTTCGACCCGTTCCTTCAACCACGCCTGATATTCATCCGGCGTGTCGACGACCAACATGCCCTTCATGCTGTAATGCCCGAGGCCGCAAAGCTGGCCGCAGACCACTTCAAAGGACCCGGTCTTGATCGGTTTGAACCACATCGGAATGATCTGCCCAGGGATCGCGTCCTGCGCGATGCGCATTCCGGGTAAACAAAAATTGTGAATTACGTCCTTGGAAGAGAGATCGATGATCACGTTGCGATCCACCGGCACGTGCAGCTCGCCGAGAACGACCAGATCGTCCTTCGCGGTCGCGTCGGCGGAATCGAGCCCTAACGGATTCGAATTGCTCTCCAGGTCGAGATCGCGCCGTCCAAATTTCCCGTCCGGACCCGGCAGATGAAAGTTCCAGTTAAACTGCTGGCCGACCGCGTGGACTACGATCGTATCCTTGCCCTCGGGGAAGGCATTGACTCGTTTCGCCCAAAGCGGAACGGCGAAGCCGACCAGTAAAACCGCCTCGATCAAGACGACGGCGAACTCCAGGTGTGTCGAGATGCCGCTAGTCACACCTTCGTGGCTGGCCTGCGGGTTGCGGCTCTTCCGGAAACGCCAGAGCACGTAGACGAAAAAAACCGACCACCCGAGGAAGAGGGCGCCCATGAACCAATGGCTGAACTCGATGATGTGATCGATTTGGTAGCCGTGCTCGGACGCATTCGACGGCATCCCGAGTAATTCGTTGATCAGGGCCAGGCTAGTCATATTTCTCCAAATCTTCGTCGATCAACTGTTCGTGCGGCTCGAGCGGAATGCTGGCGTGGCGCCAGAGATGAATGCCGAAAGCGCTCACCCCGCCGAGCACGCCCATCACGGCGCCGATCATGACCCAGATCGCGACCGCCATGTGGGCGGTGGTTTGAGAATCCTTCGCGCCCATGCAAGTCGCGCAGGCCAGTGCCTCAACGGTTGGCGAAGCGAGCAGGACGGTAAGCAAGAGAATGAATTTCGCTTTCATCAGATCAGACGGAGCCTCTTCATCTTCTGCCAAAACCAGCAGCCGTAAATAATCAGTGCGACCGCGGCCACGAAGGAGACCACGGCCCCGACCGTGTAGGCGCTCGATTCTGTCATCTGATTGACCCACAAGCACCAGATGCCGACGCCAAACGCCAGCAGGGTCGAGAAGGTGATGAAGATGATGTGAAAACCTTTGAGCGACATTTAGTGAACGACCGGATCGTACCAAGCCAGGTAAGTGAGCCAGAAGAGAGCGAAAACGAAAATCGCGGTGAAGATCAGGATCCGGTAGATCAATTTCTTCTCCGCCGACAAGTGCATGAAAATGTAAGCGACCAGGCCCGCCTTGAAGGTCGCCACCAGCATGGCCACCGCCACGTTGGCCGTCTGCGAACCGAAGTCGAGATAGGAAAGGTAGACGGTCAGCGCAGTGAAAAAGAGAAGCGCGCCACCCACGATGAGGTAGCCGCGGACGTGCTTGCTCACGTCATGCGCGTAATGCTCCGTCTCGTGATCGACCGGCTCGGTAGTTGGCGGATTATTCATCGATTAAAGCAGATAAAAGAGCGGAAAAACGAAGATCCAAACCAGATCGACAAAGTGCCAGAACAACCCGGCCACCTCAACTCGATTTGCCAGATGCTCCGGATTCTGCCGGTATAATTTCGTCCCGATGGGGAGCCAGAAATAAATAAAGACGATCACGCCGCCGAGCACATGCAGGCCGTGTAGCCCGGTGATCGTAAAGTAAGTCGCGAAATAGGTGCTGTGCGACGGCACGAACATGGTCGCGCGTTCCACATCGGCCTTGTCGATCTTCGCCAATTTGTCGGTCGGCGGCACGTAGAGGAAATGCGGCCGATCCATCACCGGGTTGGTCGGGTCGGTATAGATCGGGTCGAGACCGACTTCGTATTCCTTGATCTTGGGATCGTGGAGCGCTTCGTGATTATGGAGGTGCCCGGTAATTTCCACCCGCGGCGGCAGGCCTTTGGCGAGAAGGTGTTTGTTCCCGAGATACTTCTCGTACTTCTCCATCGCGCTCGGCTTAATGTAAGCGCCGAAATGATCGAACTTCTGCGGCCACTCGAAGTAGAGTTTCACGAAAAGGAAGACGATGCCGCAGAGGATCGTGATCCCCATGTAGACCTTGTAAGCCATCAAGCGGCGCATCTTGAGCGAAGCCCACGCCAGCACCACGGTGACCGATGACGCGATCAAAATCGCGGTGTTCATCGTCCCCACCGGCACGTTGAGCAGGCCATGCGGCCAGTAGCCGGGCTGGGCATCGAGCCGCAGAAAAATATAAGCGGAAAACAATCCGCCGAAGAGCATCACTTCCGAGGCGAGGAACAACCAAATGCCGATTTTGGCGTTCCAAAGACCGGTATCCGGCCGGGCCGTGACTGTGTAAGGGATTTCCATTTTCTAAATCGTTAGGCTAACCAAAGCGGGCCCCTCAATGACCGAGCGACATGGTTGGCTCGTGCGTCGCGCGTTCCCCCTCCCGAACCGGATCGGTCTGCATCGTAAAATCCCTCTTCCGGCCCGGCAGACTGTACTCGTACGGTCCACGATAAACGACCGGCGCGGTGAGGAAGTTGCCGTGCGGAGGCGGGGAGGGCGCGTTCCATTCCAGCGTGGTCGCTTCCCACGGGTTGTCGTCCACTTTCTCGCCCCTCCAGATGCTCCAGAAGAAATTGATGATAAACGGAATCTGCGCCAAGCCCATCACCCAAGCGGCGATCGAGATCGGCGTATTCCAATGGAAGCCGCTCAATCCCCAGGCGTGTTCCGAGGATAGCGTCCAGCCTTCGCCGCCGTCGTACCAGCGGCGATGCATGCCGAGCATGCCCTGCAGGAACATCGGCAGAAAGATCGCGTTCATGCAGATGAGCGACGGCCAGAAATGTACCTTCCCCCAGAAGTCGTTCATCTTTCTCCCGGTCGCCTTCGGGAACCAATAATAAATCCCGGCAAAGAGCGCGAAGATCGTTCCCGGCGCCACGATGTAGTGGAAATGGGCGATCACGTAATAGGTGTCGTGCAGGTAAAGATCGGCGCTGTTGAAGGCGAGCGGGATGCCGGTCAGGCCGCCGATTCCGAACATCGGCAGGAACGCGGTCGCGAAAAGCATCGGGACCGTAAACCGAATCGACCCGCCCCAGAGCGAGATGAAAAACGCGCTCAGAATGATGACCGACGGAATCGAGATGATCATCGTCGTGGTCTGGAAAAACGCGCTCACCACCGTGCCCATGCCGGTCAGCCACATGTGATGCGCCCAGACGATGAAGGAGAGAAAACCGAGCACCAACACCGAGAGAACCAGCGATTTGTAACCCCAGAGCGGCTTGCGCGTGTTGTTCGCGATCACTTCCGCGACAATGCCCATGCCGGGGAGAATCAGCACGTAAACTTCCGGGTGCCCGAGGAACCAAAAGAGATGCTGCCAAAGCAACGGGCTGCCGCCGCCGCTGATGCTGACCTGCGCGCCGTTCACGACCAGGCCGCTCGGGAGGAAGAAGCTCGTGCCCGCGACGCGATCCATCAACTGCATCACAATGGCGGACTCGAGCGGCGGGAAAGCGAGGAGCAAAAGAAACGCGGTCACGAACTGCGCCCAGACGAAGAAGGGAAGCCGCATCCAGGTCATGCCCTTGGCCCGAAGCTGGATGATGGTGGCGATGAAATTGACCGCGCCTAACAACGACGAGGTGATGAGCATGATGAACGCGATCAGCCAGAGCGTTTGCCCGTTAAAAATGATGTGATAGGTCGGCCCCTTATCCGCGATATCGGCCAGCGGGGTATAGGAAGTCCAACCCCCCTTGGCCGCGCCGCCCGGGACGAAAAAGCTCACCAGCATGATGATGCCGCCGACGAAGAACGCCTGGTAGCTCGCCATGTTAATCTTCGGGAACGTCATGTCCGGCGCCCCGATTTGGAGCGGCACGACGAAATTCCCGAAAGCCGCAAAAGCCACCGGCACGATCCCGAGGAAGATCATGATCGTGCCGTGCATCGCGCCTAATGAATTGTAAAACTCCGGCGTCATCACCCCATTCGTCATCGCGCCTTTGCCGAGCACGTTCTCGAGCATCGTGCCGACCAGCGGCAACCGCGTCCCGGGGAAAGCGAGTTGCCAGCGCATCAACATCATGAGCCCGAAGCCCAGGAGCAAAAAGATCAGGCCGGTGATGAGATACTGCAGGCCGATGACCTTGTGATCGGTCGAGAAGACGTATTTCTGCCAAAAACCGAGCTCATGGTGCTCGTGTTCGTCGTGGTCGTGATGCGGCTCGTGGCCAGAGTGCGAAACGGGTGAGTGAGCGTCCATAAATGCGGAATCTGACACTCAGTATCGGGCGGAAGTTTTCAAGAAGAAAGAGACAAAATCTTCGCGCAACGCATCGCAACAATGCCTGTAGCGTCCTCTGTCCCCGCGGAAGTTCCCCCCGTTTGCGCTGAGAGAGCCCCGAAAGCCTTCGGGGGCTACAACCGAAGCCCGGCGGCATTTAAGGCTCGCCCGATCGTCGCGCATTTGGCATTGCAGAGCGATGAAATGGATCCTCTACGTTATCCTTCTTATCGTCGTCCTGATCGGCGCGATTTTCCTCGTCGGCTACGCCCTGCCTGCCAAAACAACCACCTCGCGCTCCATTACCCTGCACCAGCCGCCGGCAGCCGTCTTCGCCGTCCTCGTTGATGTCCAGCATATGGCGGATTGGAACCGCAACACCGAGAAGGTGGAAATGCTTCCGCCGACCGATGGCAGGGAAACGACCAAACAAACCTTCAAAGGCGGGATGACCATGACCATCATCACCGCCAAAAGCTCGCCGCCACAACACCTCGTCCGCTCCCTCGACGATGACGGCGGGCCTTTCGTCGGCTCCTGGAATTACGAAATCACGCCCGTCGACGGCGGCTCGCGCGTCGTCCTCACGGAGGTGGCCATTTTCACGAACCCGTTCTTCCGCGTAATGACCCGCGTCTTCGGCGCGACCAAATACATGGACGAACACCTCGAAGACCTGGCCAGGAAGCTGGGTGAAACCGCGCAGGTCGGTTAGCACCCTCCCCGATCAATCTTTGGACAAGAACTCCCGCGCCCGGAAAAGCCGGACGCGGGCGCGCAGAGAGGACCGGAGGGTTGTTTATTCCACCGCCCCACCAAGGGAGTCGCGAGCGCTGGCGCGGCGAGTTGCCAGAGGAGGACTGCCACGGCCAGTTGCCGGTATTGATTCGCGCGATGCTTCGTGGGGAGCCGAGGCGCTGATTGGGCACCGCGTCGCCATTTCGGGCGATACCCTGATCGTCGGCGCACCCGGCATGGCCGGTCGTCCAGTTGGTATCCGGCTTCTCGACCTCCGGCAAGGACGATGACACTCTCGCCTGACGAAAAGGGGGACGAGCGGGGCGCCAGTTCCTAGACCACCTCCGGCACCGTCTTTTCCGCCACCAGCTGCGCTTCACGGAAGCGCCGCAGCGAATGCGTCTTGATATTCTCCTCAAAGAGATCGCGATTGATTGCCTGCGCCGCCGCTGCGCCCTGCCCGGCGGCGATAATCATCTGGCAGTTAGCCGGGGTCACGCAGCCCGCCGCGTAGAGCCGCGGCACATTCGTGCGCATGCACTGGTCCACCTCGATCTGCCCCTCGGAATCAAGCCGCGCCCCTAACGACTCGGCCAGCTCGGTGTGGAAAATGTCTCCCCGGGTCGTGAAAATATAATCGATCAGGACCTCCGGCCCGCCCTTGACCCGTAACCCGCGCACCTGGCAGCCACGATGGTTCACCCCGGTAATCTTCTCCTGCACCACCGGCACCTCGTATTCCTTCACCAGGGCCGCGTGCCGCCTGCTCCAGTGCGGCTTTTCGCCGTTAGTCATCACCATCACGCAGGGCGAATAGAGCATCATCCCGAGCGCGTACTCGACCGCCTCGTTATTCGCCCCGCAGACCGCGATCCGCTTCCCGCGCACCCGGAAGCCGTCGCAATCTTTGCAAAAAAACATGCTGTGCCCGAGGCACTCTTTCACTCCGGGGATTTTCGGCGGCAGATGAAAAATACCGGTCGCAAGGAGGAGCCGATTTGTCCGGTAACTCCGGCAGCGGCCGCGCAAAAAAAATCCCTCTTTCCGTTTCGACACGCTCTTGACCTCATCCTTGGCAAACTCCACCTGGTAACGCTTGGCTTGCTGCCGCCCGTAGCGGATCAAATCCTCGCCCCCGACACCTTTCGGAAAGCCGAGATAATTCTGCACCTCCGGTTCCCAGCGCGCCATCGAGTGGCCGGCATCGATCACCAGCGTGTCGCGCTCCGCCCGGCCCAGATAGATGGCGGCCGAAAGCCCGGCGACCCCACCGCCGATCACGATCACCTCGCGCCGATCCGATTTCTCCAGTTCTTTGTGTTTGATCATAGCGTGCCCGACGACGATAGCCGTCGCCCGCCGTGGAGGAAAGCGCGGGTCGCTTCCTCCCCCTACCCTGCCGCGCCGCTTCTCCCCAAAAGCACCGACAACGCGATGCCCTCCAGTTCCCAACTCTGCGTTCTCCGCGAACTCTGCGGTTAATCCACTCACTTTCGTTTTGCCTCCTCCGCGCCGTTCCTCTAGCGTCCGCCCCTGGGACAAAGAACTCCATCTGCTCCTCGCCGGGCTCGTCATGAGCGCCCGTATAGCCACTGCGAAGATTCACCACCCTCACCTGGCATGAACACCCCGCTCATCGTTGTCATGTCTGCGGCGCACTCTCTGATACCGACGTCGTCGGTCTCGAGATCGACGGAGTGGAAGTGACATTTCCTCACGCCTTCGTTTTCGCAGACCGGGACGGCGCGGCGATCGGACTCTGTAATCTCTGCTTTGAAGACCGCCATTTCGATGACTTTACCGTCGAGGAGGTCGCTTACTTCGAGGAGCAGTTCACCG
>JALYOR010000054.1 GCA_030856765.1 Verrucomicrobiota bacterium
GGCGGACTGTCGGGCGGCAATCGATTGCGCCAAGCGTGACGATCAGGAAGCACTGCGCAGGTGTCTGGACCGCGCCCTCCAAACTGCGTGCGCGTTCCATTATCTCTGAAATCTGCCGGCGCGATCCTTCCCGGTTTTGCCTAACGAATGCGCTAAATCCAGACTGACCTTCAGTCGACGACCCGAAGACTTTGCAGCAGGCCGGAAAGTTCCGCCTGATCCGCCGCGTAGTAGTCTTCCCATTTGTGCTGCTCTTCCGCGGTGAGCGGCGCGTATTTCTGCGCCTTGCTGTTGAAGCGGTGATAGACGCTTTCGAGCGACTTGGCGACAGCCGGCGACTTGAGGATCTTGCCAACGCCCGGGAGCGCGGAGACGCGGCTGTAGATTTTTTGCGCGCTCGATTGCAGAAGAGGAAAACGCGGGGCGCGGGCCGCGTTCTGTCCCTTCTGGATCTGTGGTTCGAAAGTCGGGTCGACGTTCAGGAATTCATAAACGCCGCGGCGGACCTCGTTAGGCACGCGGCGGATGGCGTCGAATTGGACGACGAGAAAGTTCTCCGCCGGAAAGCGCGCCAGGTAAGGGCGGAGATGGCGAGCGAAGCAGCCCACGTCGCGCAGAAAGGGATCTTCCATCATCCCTTCGAAGGTCTGCGGCATCGCCGCGATCACGGCGTTCCGGCCGTACCAATACCACGAGTAAATCATCTCGACCGGCGGTCGCAGACAGAGCAGAAGCTTGATATCGAGCCGGTAGGCTTTGATCCGGTCGGCCGCCTCATCGAGGTAGAGGTAAGAAGGACAAAACTCTCCGCGGCTGATGATGCCACCACCGGGCGGCGGAAACTGTCCGTGATACCAGGCCTCGCCGCGCGCGAAGCAGTTCAGCTCGCTGTGGGCCAGCCGGCGCATGATGGTGTCGGCGAAGTAATAGACCTCCTTGTCCGGCGCAAAACCAATCTGGGGATGGGCTTCCAGTTGGGCGGAAAGCCAGGTCGTCCCACATTTGGGTGCGCCGATGCCGATGAAATCGATCTTGGACATAGCAATCTTATTCGGAAGCAGCTCAAATACCTTTCGTTAGGATTTTTCCGCTGGCTTCAAGGTGGTAGACGGCTTTTTCGCTTCACCGGAACGCAGACTGCGGACCGGCGGCAGCACTTCCTTGAACGTTGTGCCGTAAATATTCCAGACGGTCAGGAACAACCCGCAAACCAGCGGGCCGATGATGAACCCGATGGGCCCGAAGAGAAAGAGGCCGCCTAACGTCCCGATAAGAATAAGCAGATCGGGCATCTTCGCGTCCTTCCCGACGAGCGCAGGGCGAAGCACATTATCCACCGTGCCCACGACCGCCGCGCACCAGACGAGGAGCAGGGTCGCGGACAGCGTCTGCCCGGTGACGTATAAATAAATCACCGCCGGCACCCAGACGAGGGCCGCGCCGATGCCCGGCACGATCGAGAGCACAGCCATGATCGTTCCCCAAAAAGCCGCGCCCTCCAGCCCCGCCACCCAGAAAGCAAGGCCGGCCAGCGCACCCTGAATGACGCCGATGACGAGGGTTCCTTTGATGGTGGCGCGCGTGACGGAGGTGAGCCGCTCGAGGACCTGCGCTTCGTCATCGTGACTGAGCGGCATGTAGTAGAGGATCTTCTCCATGATCGCGCTGCCATCGCGCAGGAAATAAAACATAGCGTAGAGCATGACGAAGAGATTGAGCAGGAAAGCCGCGGTGCCGGCCGTGAGCTGGGTCGCGGCGGCGACGAGAAAAGCCCCGGCCGACTTGGCGACGCGCGCTGCGCTGTCGACGATCTGGTCCTGCTGCGGGACGTAATCGGCCAGCGAAGGAAAGCGCCGCACCAGCCAGTCATGCGCGTTGAAATTACTGGCCGCGCCGAAATGCTGCTGCACCCAAGGCAAAGCGTCATTGCTCACCGCGAGCGCTTGCTGCACGACGATGCCGACAAAGGCACTGATCGGTCCTGCCACTACCATAAACAGAAGCAACAGCGTGAGAATCGCCGCGACCGATTTGCGGCCGCCGACCAGCCGCGTAACCCAGCGATAGAGGGGCCGCGACAAACCAGCCAGCAGCGCGCCGAGCAGGAGCGGCTTGAGAAACGGCCAGGTGACCGCGAGGAAAAGCGCGGTCACTGCGACGACGAGAAGCAGGACAAAGGCGGTCTGAAAACTCGTCCGGCTGAGATTGGTGCGCTCCATCGTGGGCAGTATGCGCCGGGTATGGCCTGACTGCCACCCTGCCAGATTTCGTCCTCGGCCTCGCTCTAAAAACTTCTACATTCACGGCGATGTCGTTCGTGATCGAACCGCTCTACGTCGCGACCGTTCTCTGCCTGCTCGTCGGGCTCTCCGAGTGGCTCTCGCGTCGGAAATATTTCCAATATCTCGGCTCGGCTCTGATCGTAATTCTCGCTGCCGCGGTCCTGGCGAATCTCGGATTGCTCCCCTCGTCGCTAAATGCGCCACCGCTCTACGACGGCATCTTCAATTACATCGCGCCGCTCGCGATTTTCTTCCTCCTCCTCGATGTGAGGCTGCGCGATCTGCGCCGGGCCGGCCTGCCGATGTTGCTGCTCTTCGTTCTCGGCGCCGCCGGCACGATGGCGGGTGTGCTGATCGGCTATCAGCTGCTCGCTCCGCAAAATCACGGAGTGGAGAAAGCGTTCGCCGTCGCGGGCATGTACACCGGTACCTACATCGGCGGGAGCGTGAATCTCAACGCCGTCGCGCTGCAATACGATGTCGGGAAAAACGGGACGCTCTTCGCCGCGATCAATGCAGCCGATAACATCATCACGACGATCTGGATCATCGCCACGATCATCCTCCCGCGTGTTTTGCAGCGCGTCTGGCCGCGAAGCGTGCCGGTCGCGGCAAATGAGAAGGCTGCCGGCGAACTTGAAACGCCCGAGCGCACCAACGTGTTCGATTTTTCCATCCTCCTCGCTCTGGGGCTTGGAAGTCTTTTTCTCTCGCAACTTTTGAGCCGGTTGGTGCCGTCGATTCCCTACGTCCTCACGCTCACGACGGCCGCGCTCGTCCTCGCGCAAATGCCGATCGTGCAGCGTCTCGGCGGCGCCAAGGTGCTCGGCTATTTCACCGTCCTCATTTTTCTCGCAGTGGTGGGCGCCTATTGCGATCTCGGCGCGCTGATCGAGAACGGCGCGGTCGCCGGCACCCTGCTCGCCTGGGTCACGATCAGCGTTTTTATCCATGCGCTCGTTCTTTTCGGGATCGGTGGATTGCTCAAACAAGATTGGGCCATCATCGCGGTGGCCTCGAACGCCAACGTCGGCGGCGCAACCTCGGCGGGCGTTCTCGCGACGGCGATTGGACGCGGTGATTTGCGCCTGCCCGGCATTCTCGCCGGCTCGTTAGGCAACGCCCTTGGCACCTACGCGGGGCTGACCGTCGCGCTTTGGTTGCGTTGAAATGTGGGAGGGGCCTTTGTGCCCCGATGCGTTGCGGCGTCTTCCCTGATCGGGGCGCAAAGGCCCCTCCCACATTCACGTCGCGGCCTGGCGCAGCGCGCTTGCTTCGGCGGCAACCGCCCGGAGCGCAGTGAGCAAATCGTCACCTGATCTCGCGGGCGGCGCCTTCAGTTCCTCGTGATCGCCCAGCCCGGAGTCCTTCAGCTCGCGCAGCCTTTTCTGGATCAACTCGCGAATCGCGTTCGCATTGTCGACGCCGCGGAAAAAGGCGGTATGCAAACTTTCGGATTTCCCCTTGTGCTCCTTTCGGGAGGGGCTCGAGCCGCCGGCCGTGTCGACCCGCAAATCAGCGATCCCGAGCAGGCGCTGGATCGGGCCCTGCGAGATCGAGATGTTTTGAATATTGGCGAAGGTGATCGTCATTTCGCGCACGTTCAGAATCCCTTCCCGCAGGCGCAGGCTGCGATCGGTCACCAGATACCAGCGCTTCTCAAAATCCAGCCTGACGAGCAGGCCGGAGAAGAGCCGTCCGACGAGGAAGAACAAAATGATGAACTGCGGGATGCCGATCATGAGCGCGGCCGGGAGGTGTTTCTCGTGCAGCCGGGTCCCGAAGACGGCGACGAGCGGGCCGATCTCCATCGTGATAAGGACCACGAGCAGAGCCACGGTCTTCAGCCCCCAGACGGCGAGCAAATATTTGTAATAGTTAGGCGCGGCCCGGAAACGCTGCGTCCGCGCCTCGTCGCCCGGCGGCGGCTCGGGATCGCCCGGGATGCGCAGGACCCGCTCGCACCATCCCCGAAAACTGTTAAACATGATCGGCCGGCGGACGTTTGCCTAACGCCTCCCTGGTCTGGCGGAGCTCGTCGCGAATCGTCAGGAGAAGTGAAACCATTTCCGCGTTCGGATCGCCGCTCGTCGCCGGCGGCTCGCCCGGGCGTTGGGTCCCAGCCGCGTGATACCCACGCATCCGGGTGTAGAGAAAGTCGCGGATCGTTTCAAATTCCTTGAACCCTTCGATGGTCAGCTCCGCGTCGGACGAGCCGGAGGCGGTCTGGATTTGAATATCGGCCAGCCCGAGCCAGCGCTGGAGTAAACCGGAGCTGAGATGAATGTCCTGGATGCGCGCGTAGGTGAGATTGACCTCGCGCCGGAAGAGAATACCGACGCGCATGTGAATACCTTCCTCATCGAAGGTGTAGCGGAGCGTGTGATAGCGGAAATAAAGATACGGCAGCAGGATGAACATCCCCGGCCCGGTGAGCACGGCGCGGATGATGTAAAGCGTCCAGAGCGCCGGATCGGGCGCATTCAAGGCAAAGATTCTGCCTGGTTCGGTCATACCAACCGCAATATTAGCGACTCTGGCGAAATTTGAATTTAACTTTGTGCGGTAACTTCCTGGACGCATGCTTTCAGATCAGCGCCACGCCGTTCCTGGTCGCGTTCGACCCCGTGCGTGGAATCGTTTTCCACGCCAGCCAGACCAGGCGCCACGCATAGACCGCGCCGGCCGCCAGCATCCCTAGCCAGAGGCTGAAGAGACCGAACCAAACGAGCTGCTCCACTTTCGCCGTCTTGAGGGCGTTAAGTCCCCCATCCGCCCCGATGACGCTGACCAAAGGGCTCATCGCGAGCAGCGGATGCAACACGATCAATGCCGCAATGGTTGTGAATAGACCGGTAATCGGCGGGAGCCAGTGCCATTTCGGTTGCACGAGATTGATCCAATGTTGCGCGAGGCAGACAAAGGCGATGAGCAGGATGGGCAGATGCAGTGTTTGCCAGATCGGCGCGAACTGAAGTTGCGCCTGGCCGTCGCCCGACAGGATGCGCGGCACGTCGTGTCCGAGCTACCAGAGAATAAAGATCGATTGCAGGATGATGCCGGCGATCGAGCTGGAGCGCGGCACTTGCCTGGCCTGGCGATCGAGCGGCGGAAGCTCGCGCGGGTCCCAATCGCTGCCCCATTTCTGCGCGAGATGAAAGCGGCGCAGGCAGTAGTCGAAGACGACAAACCCGAGGGTCACGAAGAAGAGCGTCGGCAAGGCGAGGTGCAGCACGCGATATAAGACGCGCGCCAACTCGCGGGCGGGATTTAGTTTTTCGCCCCATACCAGCGCTGGCACGATCGCGGGGATGAGGAGCAGCACCAGCGTCACCTTGAGCGCGAGCCAGTAGAACGGGAAGACGACTGGCCCGATCAATTGTCGTCCGAAGGTGACCGTGCGCTCTTCGTGTTGATAGCGCGACGCGACGACCAGCGGCGACCCGTGCGCCTTGAGGAGCACCGCCAATTCTTCCTCGGTCAGGGGGCGGCCGAACGCTTCGGCACGATCGTCGATCTCTGCCTGGAGGTTGACGGCGAGTTCGGCCGCGATGTCTTCGCGCTGCGCCTTGGGCAGCCAGAATTTCACGGCAGTAAGATAACGAGCGAGTAGTTCCATGATGTTGGTCGGTTGGGTTAGATGATGCGGGTGAGTGAAGCGTTGATTTTCTCGAGCTCGGCCAGGAGTTGCCTGAGAATGGCGCGACCGTCGCGCGAGAGTTTGTAAAAGCGTTTCTGGCGATTGTTTTCCTCGCGCCACTCGCTCTCGAGCAGGCCTTGCGTCTCGAGCCGACGGAGGAGCGGATAGAGCGTGCCCTCGTCGATCTCGATCCCGAGCGCGCCGAGATCTTTGCGCAAGGTGTAGCCGTAATGCTCCTTCTTCAGCTGGGCGAGGACGGCGACAATGAGAAGGCCGCGGCGCAATTCGAGGCGCAGACTGTGGAAAAGATCGGAGTGGGCTTCCATGTTTTACAGTGCGTAACACACTATGTGGCACATAGTATGTGCAACATCGTAACCGTCGTCAATCGGGTTTTTTAAAATATTTGCCTGAGGGGCAGCGGGCAGATTTCGAGTTGCCATCGCGGGACCGGGAAGCGATGTCATCTCATGCACCAGCAATCGATTTGTCTTCTCACTGCCCTCGCCTTGGCGGCGGGCGCTCCTTTGACCCGCGCCGCGGAGAACGATTTCCCCGAGATCAAAGCGCAGGTGACCAAGCAGCACGACGAGTCGATCAAGCGCCTGCAGGACTGGATCAAGCAGGTCTCGATCGCGGCCGAAGATCGCGGTTATCCCGAAGGAGCCGATTACATGATCAAGCTGCTCAAGGAGGCTGGTTTCCAAAAAGCGGAGCGCGTCGAGACCGACGGCAAGCCGGGCGTCTTCGCCACGCTCGACGCCGGCGCGCCGAAAACGGTCGGACTTTATTTCATGTACGACGTGAAACAATTCGATCCCAAGGAATGGTCTTCGCCGCCGACCGAGGCCGCAATTGTCGACAAACCGGGCGTGGGCAAAATCATGATCGGCCGCGGCGCGGTGAACCAAAAAGGACCGGAAGCCGCTTTTCTCGCCGCGCTCCACGCCTTCAAAGCCGCCAACAAGAAAGTGCCGGTGAATTTCGTCTTCGTAGCGGAAGGCGAAGAGGAAATCGGCTCGCCGCATTTCGGCCAGGTCGTGCACAAGCCGGAAGTCGAGGCGGCGCTGAAGAAATGTGACGGCATCTTCATGCCTTTCGCGAGCCAGGACCTGAGCGGCATGGTTACAATCTCGTTAGGCGCGAAGGGCGTGATCGAAGTCGAGTTGACCTCGAACGGCGAAAAATGGGGCCGCGGACCGCTGAAAGACATTCATTCCTCGAACAAGGCGCGCGTCGACAGCCCGGTCTGGCATCTCGTCAAAGCTCTCGGCACCCTGGTGAACGAAGACGCGAGTGAGCCGGCGATCGAAGGCCTCACGAAAGATGTGCGCCCGCTCAACGACCAGGAAAAGGCGATGATCGACACCGCCGCCAAGCGCCTGAAAGAAGAAGACGCCAAGAAAATCATGGGCGTGAAGAAGTGGGTCAAAGACGTGAGCTGGACCGAGGCTCTGCAGCGCATGTCCGATACGCCGACGGTCAATATCGAAGGCATCATCGGCGGCTATACCGGCCCGGGCGGGAAGACGATTCTGCCGCACCAGGCGATCGCTAAACTCGACCTGCGGCTCGTGCCTAACCAAACCGCGGAGGGCGCGCTCGCCGCCCTCAAAGCCCACCTCGCCAAGCACGGCTACGGCGACATTGACGTGAACATGACCGGTGGTTACGACCCGACGAGCACGCCAGCGGATTCCCGCATCATCCAAGCCGAGGAAGCGGTTTACAAAGCGCACGGGATCGATCCGGTGAAGATGCCGCGCCTCGGGGGTTCCTGGCCCGGCTACGTTTTCACTAATCCGCCGCTCAGCCTTGGCGCCGGACATTTCGGCCTCGGACACGGCAGCGGCGCGCACGCGCCGGATGAATATTTCCTGATCGAATCGGCCGACCCCAAAGTCTCCGGCTTCGACGGCGCCGTCATGTCCTACGTGGAATTTCTCTACCAGCTGGCGAAATAGCTGTGAGTGGCGAGACCGCCATTGTCGTTCCTGCAGATGAGAGCCGAGTCCTGCGCGCCTTCGGCGAGGAGGTCATTATCCTCCTCGATGGCGAGCAGACCGGCGGTCGCCAGACGATGTGGCTCGAAACCACCCCGCCTAACGGCGGTCCGCCGCCCCATTTTCACATCAACGACGACGAGACCTTTCACATTCTCGAGGGACGGGTTTCTTTTTTTCAGAACGGCGGTTGGCGTGAGCTGGGACCGGGCGGCTCGGCTTTCGTGCCGCGCGGGCAACTCCACACCTTCCAGAACGTGGGCGGGACGCCGTCGCGCATGCTCCTCTCTACTTCCCCGGCCGGTTTCGACGTTTTCTTCACCCGTTGCGCCGAGGAATTCGCCAAACCGGGTGAGCCCGACATGGACCGCATCTTCACGATCGCGGCCGAGCACGGGATCCATTTCGTAAAGAAATAGCGGCGGAATAATCCGCCTTAATCCCGCTCGCCGGTGGCAGGTGATTGCCACCGACCGAAAGGCTCTCCTGCCATGATTGAAACCACACCGCCGCCTCTGGAAGAATATTTGCAACTTCACCCCGCCGACCTGGCGGACCGCCTGCAACGTCTCGACGCGGAAGAAACCGAGACCCTGCTCCGCCAGTTGCCAGCCAAGAAGGTGGCCGCCGCTCTGGCGGAAGTGGAAGAAGACCGGTTGCCGGATTTTCTCGGCACCTTCGACACGACTCAATTGGCGGTGATTCTCGCCCACGTTGGCCCGGATTCGGCCGCCGACTTACTCCAGCAACTGCCGCCCGGCACTCGCCGGGAGACGCTTGCAAAACTGCCGGTCGAGTTTTCCGAAGGCGTGCGCAAACTCCTCCGCTATCCCGAGGACACGGCGGGCGGGGTCATGACCAACCGTTTTATCGCTCTGCGCGACGAGATGACGGTGGAAGAAGTTCGCGAGTTGTTACGCGACCGGGCGCAGGAAGAGCGCACCGAGGACATCGCCTATCTCTATGTCACGGACGCCGGCCAGCGACTGGTCGGTGTCGTGAGTCTGCGCGACCTCGTTTTTCGCCGCGCGGAACGGCGCATGCACGAGATCGTGAACCGCGAGGTGATGTTTGTACGGGTCGATACCGACCAGGAAGATTTGGTCCAGCAGTTCGAGCGCTATCACTATCTCGGTCTGCCGGTGCTGGACGCGGAAGGCCGGCTCGTCGGTGCGGTCAAAGCCAGCGACGTTCTCGAAGTCGCGGCTAAGGAAGCGACCGAGGACATGCAGTTGATGGTCGGTTTGTCCGGCGAGGAACACGCCCTGACGCCGTGGCAACAGTCGATTCGCGGGCGATTGCCCTGGCTTTACATCAATCTCGCCACGGCTTTTGTGGCCGCCTTCGTGGTCGGCATGTTTGAAAACACCATCGCCCGCTGGACCGCGCTCGCGATCTTTCTGCCCATCGTCGCCGGCCAGGGCGGGAATGCCGGAATGCAAACCCTCACGGTCATCATCCGCGATCTGGCTTTGGGCGAGATCACTTCCGGCGACGGCCGGCGCGCGCTCATCAAAGAAATGATTCTCGGATTGCTCAACGGTCTGGCCATTGGCCTTGCGGTCGGCCTCATCGGCTGGTTTTGGAAAGGGAGCATCCTGCTCGGCGTGGTGGCCGGCTTCGCGATGTTGCTCAATCAATTGGCGGCGGCGGCCGCCGGCGTGATCATCCCGCTCGGGTTAAAAGCACTCCGGCTCGACCCGGCCCTAGCCTCCAGCATCTTCCTCACGACGGTGACGGATGTAGCGGGCTTTTTCTTTTTTCTGGGACTCGCGACCCTCGGCTTGCGCTGGGTGGGAGCTTAAGAGCCGGTGGCTGGCCTCACGAAGCCGAAACTCCGCCACCTCTTCCAGGATTTGCCGCGACTCGGAAAAGCGTCCGAAGGATTCCTACTCGTAGCGAAGCGACCGGACCGGATCAATGCGGGTCGCGCGGAAAGCGGGCAGGAAAGCGGCGAGGAGTGCGATCGCAATGAGGCCAAGTGGCACCGCGATGAACGTCGGCGCATCATGCGGCGTGATCCCAAACAGAATCGCGGTGAGAAATCGCGCGAGGAAAAAGGCCGCGCCGAGACCGACGATGGTACCTGCCGCGGCCAGCCGCAGAGTTCCGCCCAGAATTAGCCCGAGGATGTTGCGGCGAGTCGCGCCCAGCGCGAGGCGAATGCCGATTTCTTTGTAACGCTGCGTGACGAGATACGCGATGACGCCGTAGATCCCGAGCGCGGCCAGGCTGAGAGCGAAGATGGAGAAGATCGCGATCAGCCAGGTGCGGAAACGCGGCTGAGCAAGCGACTCGCTGACGAGCGAATCCATCGCGTCCACCTTCACCACTAACTGAGGATCGAGCGATTGCAGCGCCGTTCGCAAATCGCCGGCCGCGCTCGCGGGGCGGCTTGAGCGCACGACGAAGTGCAGGTCGCGCCCGACCAGCTCCAGGACGGCTGGCGCCATCTGTGGATAGGCAACGTAGATCGTCCCGTTCGGAGTCTCATCGAGCCGATTGTGTTTCACATCGCCGCAGACACCGATCACCGTGAGCCAGGCACGGTCGTAGCGCACCTGCCGACCGAGCGGGTTCTCGTTAGGCCAATAGCGCCGGGCAAATTGCTCGCTCACGATCGCCACGCCGACCGCCTGTGCATCATCGCGCTCGGTAAAATCGCGCCCCCGTCCCAGCGGCAGACCAATCGCCGAGAAATACCCCGGGCTCGTTCCACGAATGCTCGCGCTCTCGCTCTGGGATGCGGCCGGGCGCCCCGCGATTTCGATGGAGTTACCCCAATCGTTGCCGGCAAACGGGAGATGCGTCACCACCCCGGCAGCGGAAACACCCGGTAACGCACTGATCTTCGCCCGCGCATCTCGGTAAAACATCAGCATTTGCGTTGCCTTCGGGTAGCGCTGCTCGGACACGATGGTGTTGGCGGTAACCGCATTGGCGGCAGTAAATCCCGGATCAGTCGCAGATAGCCTAACGAAACTGCGCAGCATCAGTGCACAGCCGATGAGGAGGATCGCCGCCAGCGCGACCTCCGCGAAAACGAGCAGATTGCGCGAGCGTGTCGCACTCGCACCTGCGGTCGATCGCGTGGTGCTGCCAAAGGCCGCGCCAAAGCTGGTCGCTGACGCGCGGAAAGCAGGGCCGACGCCGACGAGCATCCCGCAGAGGATCGAGGCGACTATCACAAACAGAGCGGCCGCCGAATCCACCCGTGCTTGCAGCAACTGCGGAATGTTCTGCGTGGCAAAATGCCGGAGCAATTCGAGGCTCCAGATCGCCAGGGCGATGCCGACTGCTCCACCCATCGCCGCGAGCACCGCGGATTCCGTCAGCAATTGCCCAATCAGTCGCCGCCGGCTCGCGCCCAGCGCCGCGCGCACCGCAAACTCCGAGGCGCGCGCCTTCCCGCGGGCGAGCATGAGATTAGCGACATTCGCGCAGGCCATCGCGAGCAAGAGCCCGACCGCCGTCAGCAGCACCAGTAGCGGAGCACGCAATTCGCCGCTGGTTTGATCCTGCAGGCTTACTCCATAAAAGAGACGACCTGATTTGTCCGCAGGATCGAGCACGCGCCGGCCAATCAAAACCGTTTCAGCATTCAACTGCGCAGGCGTCACGCTGGGTTTCAACCGGCCAAGCACGCGCAGAAGATGCGCATCCGGATGCTCGCGGAAAAACGGCGCGGCAAACGCAATCGGGGCCCAGAGCTTCACCTGCGGAGTTGGAAAATGGAAGCCCCGCGGCATCACACCCACGATCGTGTAAGACTCGCCATCGAGGTTGACCGATTGACCAAGCACGTCGGCGCGGGCGCCAAATTTCTCCCGCCATAAAGTGTCACTCAAGATCGCAACGTGATCGCTCCCGCGTTGTGCCTCCGAGTTCGAGAAGGCGCGTCCGAGCGCGGGCGGAGTCCGCAGCGCAGCGAAGAGCGACGGCGTGACGAGCTGGCCTGTAACGAGTTCCGGTTCGCCGCGATCGTAGAGGGTAAAACCGTTACCGGTAAAAGCGGCCAACGACTCGAACGACACCGTCTGCTTTTGCCAGGCGGTGAACTCGCTCGGCGAAAATGAAATCTGGGATTCCTCCGGGATTTTCCCCCAAAGCATGAAGAGCCGCGACGCCTCGGGAAACGGCGGCCCCTGGATCAAGATCGAGTTAACGAGCGTGAACATGAGGGCCGTACTGCCAATGCCCAGAGCGAGCACCGACACCACCGTGACCGAAAAGACCGGTGCCTTGCGCAGGGTGCGAAAGGCGAAGCGCAAATCCTGCAGACGGGTCTCGAGAAAATGACCGAACCGCACATCGCGCACCTCCTCTTTCACCTGCTCGACGCCACCGAATTCCGTCGCGGCATCGCGCCGAGCCGCCGCGGGATCGAGGCCGTCGCGCATTTTCCTATCCGCGGAGAGCGCGAGGTATGAATCGACCTCCTCCGCCAGCTCGCGCTCGATCCGCTGCCGCTGGAAAAGGTTGCGCAGGAAAGCCGCGAGCGAAGAACCAAAGCGCATTGTTAGGCTTTCCTTAGCCGGCACGCAGCGCGCTCGAGATCCCGAGTGCGATGCGTTCCCAATCCTCCGTCTCCGTCGCGAGTTGGCGTTCGCCTGCGCGGGTCAGGGTGTAGAATTTTGCCCGGCGGTTGTTTTCCGATTCGCCCCAGTTCGATCTCAACCAGCCGGCTTCCTCCATTCGATGCAGGGCTGGGAAAAGTGAGCCCGGTTTCACGTCAAAGGTCTGGTTGGTAATCTGGCCGATGCGCTGCGCAACCCCCAGACCATGCAAGGGCCGCGGCGCGAGCGCCTGCAAAACAAGGAGATGCAGGGTCCCTTGGAGCAGATCGATATTCTTTTTCATATGGAGTGTCTATAGGAGAAAAACATTATTCGTATAGACTGTCAATAGGAGAAAGAAGATGTTGAAGGTTGGCAGGGATGAACATCGACCTCACCCAGCACATCGGCTGATGTTTGAATACAAATTCATCTACGCGAATCTCGATTCGCTCGACATTCCCGGCGCTTCGATTGAGGTGACCCCGCTGACTCACCAGGTCGTGACCGGGGTCACCTTTAGTTTCTAACGAAGCGCGACGCGCGGTTCGCGCTTTGCAAACGCGCGCCCGGAAAGCAGACTCGGTGTGTGCCCTTCGAGATTGTAGCGCTCGGCGACGCCGCGCTGATCGTCCGGATCGGTGCTTCGTTAGGCAAAGTTCTCCAGACTTTGCAGAAACTGGAGGCGGCCGAACTCACCGGAGTCGCCGAGGTGGCCCCCGCCCCGGATAGTGTGGCGGTTTTTTTTACCGCGCCGCCGGATTTTGAGAGCATTGCGGAAGAGATTCAAACCGTCCTCCGGAGCAAGGCGCGTGGTCGGGAAAAAACCCCGAAGCCACGCAAGATCGTCGTGCCGGTGTGCTACGACCCGGTCTTCGGTCCCGATTTGGAACTCGTCGCGCAGCACTGCGGATTGTCGCCTGAAGAAATCGGTCAGCGCCACGCGGCGGCGCGTTACCGAGTGCAATGCCTCGGCTTCACGCCGGGATTTCCCTATCTCAGCGGATTGCCCCCCAAGCTCGCGACACCGCGCCGGGTCACTCCTCGGACGGCCGTCCCTGCCGGTTCCGTCGCCATCGGCGGTGCGCAAACCGGGATTTACCCGCTGCCTTCGCCGGGCGGCTGGAACATCATCGGACGCACGCCGCTCCAGTTTTTTGATGTGACCAGGGCGCCCGCGTCGCTGCTGCGGGCGGGCGACGAGGTGCGTTTCGCGTCCATTTCCCGAGGGGAGTTCGAGCGATGGGCCAAATAGGAGTCCTCCGGGGCGGCCCCCTCACCACGGTCCAGGATCAGGGTCGGCCTGGCCAGCGCGCTCTGGGTGTTCCTCCGGGCGGCGCGCTCGATCTCTTCGCCGCGCAAGTGGCCAACCTCCTGGCGGCAAATCCAGCCGAGGCCGCGGTTCTCGAGATCACACACGGCGGAGTCATCCTCCGCTTTGAGGACGAACGGCAGCTCGCCTGGAGCGGCGGCGACTGCATCATGCGGGTCGGCGGGGAGGTGATTCCGCCGGGCCGACGGGCGCTCGTTAGGCCAGGGGAGGAGCTCGAGTTCGACCGCTTCGACCGCGGTTGCCGGGCTTGGCTCGCCATCGGTGGCGGAATCGAGGTGCCCATGTTGCTCGGCAGTCGGGCGACCGATCTGCGAGCCGGCTTTGGCGGGAGCGCCGGACGGGCTTTGCGCGACGGCGACCGTCTCTCGTTAGGGCCGGCGAACCCGCTGCCCCCCGGTGCTCCGCGTCTGGCCAACTGGCGAGCGCCGGTCGAGTGGACGCAAACTGCCCTGCGCGATCCGATCCTCCGCGTGGTGCCCGGGGCGGAGTGGAAGGAATTCTCCAGGGAGGCGCGCTCAAATTTCCTGCAAACGGCCTTCACCGTCAGCGTCCAAAGCGACCGGATGGGGGCGCGCCTGGTTGGGGCGGAGCTGCAACGCCGGACCAGGCGCGAACTGCTCTCGGAGGCGGTCGCGCCCGGAACCGTGCAGGTGGCGCGCGATGGCCAGCCGATTCTTTTGCTCGGAGATTGCCAAACGATCGGCGGCTACCCGAAGATCGCCCACGTGATCACGGTCGACCTCGGCCTCGCCGCGCAGCTTCGGCCTAACGACACGGTCCGCTTCCAGGAAATCACCCGGGCGGAAGCGACGACGCTTTTTGCAACGCGCGCCGCCGACCTGCGACTTTTCCAGACCGGGGTGCAGCTGCAACCATGATGAAGCTCTCGATCGATTTTAATGCTGATCTGGGAGAAGGCGTCGCGAGCGAGCCGGAACTCCTTTCCCTGGTCAGCTCAGCCAATATCGCCTGCGGATTCCACGCCGGGAGCCCGGCCAGCATGAGCGCGTCGATCCGTGCGGCGCGCGAGGCAGGTGTCGCGGTCGGTGCGCATCCCAGCCTCGCGGATCGGGAAAATTTTGGGCGCCGCGAACTGCCAATCACGCCTCACGAAGTCTTTTCGCTCGTCGCTTATCAGGTCGGCGCTTTTCAGGCGATCGCCACCTCGCTCGGCCTTCGCCCCCAGCATGTGAAACCACACGGCGCGCTCTACAACATGGCGGCGCGCGACCCGGCTCTGGCGGATGCGTTGGCGCACGCCCTGCTCGCGGTCGATCACGGCTTGATTCTTTTCGCCCCGGCCGGGAGCGCGCTGGCCCGCGCCGCGGAGGCGATTGAACTCCGGGTGGCGCGCGAGGTTTTTGCGGACCGCAATTATCTGCCGGATGGCTCGCTCGTCCCGCGGACGCGACCCGATGCGCTCCTTCATGACGCGGAAGAAGCCGCCTCCCGAGTCGTGCGCATGTTACGAGAAGAAGTGGTGCAAGCCGTCGACGGAAGTGAGATCGCCATCCAGGCGGATTCGGTCTGCATCCATGGCGACACACCGGAGGCGGTCGATTTCGCGCGCCACCTGCGCGACCATCTCGCGACCGCCGGGATAACGGTCGCCGCGCCCTCTGCCTAACGAATGAGCACGCCGTCAGAGAAACTGGTCCGCGGGCTCGGCCCGCTCGACGCGACCATGATCGTAATCGGCTCGATGATTGGCTCGGGCATTTTTATTACTTCAGCCGAATCGACCCGCCTGGTCGGCGCGCCGGGCCTACTCGTTCTCGCCTGGGTAATGGCCGGGGTGCTTACGATCACCGGTGCGCTGTGCTGTGCGGAGCTGGCGGCGATGATGCCCCGAGCCGGCGGGCAATACGTTTTCCTCCGGCAGGCCTATGGTCCGTCGATCGGGTTTCTCTTTGGTTGGACGCTTTTCCTCGTCATCCAGACCGGCACGATTGCAGCGGTCGCGATTGCTTTTGCCAAGTTTGCCGGCGTCTTTCTGCCGACCATCGCGACGGAGAATTATCTCGTTAGGCCGGTGCATCTTTTTGGGGCCTACGCGATCAGTCTTTCCAGCGAGCAACTAGTGGCCATTCTGCTCATCGTCCTCCTGACCTGGATCAACACCCGCGGCCTGGAGATCGGCAAGCTGGTCCAGAACACCTTCACTTTCGCGAAAACGGCGGCCCTGATCGGACTGATCCTGGTCGGTTTGTCGTTAGGCTGGAAAGCCACCAGTGCGGCTCGGGCCTCGGATTGGTGGAATCCGTGGGCCAATGGTTGGACACCGGAGATCGCCCAGCCTGGTCTCACCATGGTGGGAGCACTCGCGCTGCTCGTCATCTTCGGGAAGGCGATGGTGGGGCCGATCTTCGCTCAAACCGCCTGGACGAATGTGACTTTCACCGGGAGCGAAGTGCGCGAACCCGGTCGGACGCTGCCCCGCGCCCTGCTCATCGGCTGCGGCCTGGTGGTTTCGCTCTATGTCCTGGCCAACCTGGCTTACGTCGCCACCTTGTCGTTAGGCGACATCGCGCATGCGCCGCAGAACCGGGTGGCGGTGGCAGCGATGCGCGCGGCTCTCGGGGGACCCGGGGCGACGGCGATGGCGGCTGCCATTCTGGTTTCGACCTTTGGCTGTAACAATGGACTGATCCTGGCCGGCGCGCGGGTTTACTACGCGATGGCGCGCGATCGATTGTTTTTCCGCGCGATCGCGAGCACCAACGCGCAAAGGGTGCCGGCCGCCGCGCTGGTGGCGCAGGGTGTTTGGGCGGCGTTGCTCACCCTGCCGCGAACGGTGAATGTCGACCAAGCCACCGGAGCCGTGCGCTACGGGAATGTTTACACCCAGTTGCTCGAATACATCGTGGCCGCCGATCTGGTCTTCTATGTTTTGCTGGTGGCGGCGGTGATGGTGTTGCGACGTAAAAGCCCGGAGCTGGAGCGTCCCTACCGTGCCTGGGGTTATCCCATCGTTCCGATCATCTCGATGGCCATCGCTGGCCTGCTCATTGTGGATCTCGCCGTCATCGCTCCCGCTACTTGCGGGATCGGCTTCGCGATCGTTCTGAGCGGGTTCCCTGTTTTTTGGTTCTGGACCCGGCGCGCGGGCTACTCGACACCGTAAATTTCGACCAGCGCGATGCCCGCGCTGCCATTCGCGCTGCGCACGATGGTCGTAAAACTGCCGGGAGCGCTCTCGAAATAGATCGCCGACTCGCGCGTGTCTCGCGGATAAAGCCCGTATTGGCCGATGACGGCAACCGCAGTCGTTACGGCGTAGTTGTCGTTGGACTGCATCAGGGTGCCATTGCTGTTGTAAACTTCCAGCGTCGGGTCTGACAGCGCACCGGGTACGCCTAACGAAGGACCGATCGCGCGGATCACGAGCTTCTGGGTCTGCGGCGCGCCTACGATAAATCCACCAATCAACACCTTGTCACCCACCTCGACCCGGGCGCGCGTGGAGATATTAGCCAATTCGCCGGTGTCTGGATCAAGATCATAAACTTCCACGAGCGCAATGCCCGATCCGCCGGCTGCTCCTTGCACGATCGCGGTATAGGAACCCGGGTCCAGAGTGGCGACGATGACCGATTCGCGGACATCCGTGGGCTCAAGACCGGTATCGATGATGTCCTGTTTTTGAGTTTCCTCCCAATCGTCGTTCGTCTGAATGACCGCGCCGGTGCTGTCGTAGAGCTGGAGCAAGGGATCGGGC
>JALYOR010000076.1 GCA_030856765.1 Verrucomicrobiota bacterium
CACGAGCACCGAGCTCCTCACCAATCGCGCCTGGCAGTTGAACGAAATCGGCCAGCCGCGCCTGGCGCTGGCCGACGCCGAAGCGGCGCTCCAAGCCGATGCAAAATCCGCCGGCGCCGCGGTGGAAGCGAGCTACGCGCTGGCCAAATTGAAACGCCGTCCGGAAGCCTACGCGCAGATCAAACAGGCGACCGAACTGGACGCAAATTTCTCGACCGCCTGGCAGTACCGCGGCGAACTCGAAATGGAGCAGACCGATTACCTGGCCGCGATCGATTCGCTGACGCGCGCCCTCGCGATCAACCAGACCGCGGCCGCCCTCAGCAAGCGCGAAGAGTGTTACCGCAAGCTGGGGCTGATGGTAAAGGCAGACGACGACCACCGTGCGCTGGAACAGCTCAGCGCGACACAATAGGCGGAGTGCCCGTCGGGCAGATCCAGCCTCTCCGCCTAACGACATGGGCGCATTCGGCGTGGTCGCGTCCTCCAGCGTTTGGCCCGCGCCTGCCTCTACCGGATTCGCGAAATGGAATCAACAATCCCCCCCGCCGCATGCAAGCGCACCGCCACGCTCATCGCATTTTAAATTTCTGTACCGTCGGTATTTAGCGGACATTCTGATTGACCTCGAGCACGGCGGACACGCAATCTGACCCATGCGCTCGCTTCTATCTTGCAAGAAATCACGCCGGCTCGCCCTGCTGGCAATCTGCTGTTCAATTTTCGCCGTCTCCGCCAGGAGCGAGGTCGGCTTTTTCCCGACCGGAGTCATTGACATGCTGCCAACCTCGATGTCGCACGACGGCTCGATTGTTGTCGGGACCGGCTTTTACCAGGTACCGAATCTCTATTACACGGAGGCGGCCGGTGCCTCGGTCATCGGCGACGGTTGCTCTAATGGTTTGCCGTCGATTTCTGGCGATGGCACGACCGTGCTGGGTTGTCATGTCAATGCACAGGGCAACGAAAACGCCGCCAAATGGCTCGGCGGCACGAGCTGGCAGGATCTCGGCTCGGAAGCCGGCGCCGTTCCCTGCGGCAACTCGCTGAGCGGCCCGTTCGGCGTTAACCAGGATGGTTCACTTGCGGTCGGCCTCCTCTGGCGGGCGCAGGTTTGCAAAGCAAATGCCGGTTTTTGGGATCTCGTTAATGGCGGTCCGGCGACTGTCCTGCCCTCGCTTCTAGACGGCCCCGCTTCGCGCGCTAATGGGATCAACGATGATGGCAGCGTTATCATCGGCTGGCAGGACCAATTAAATGGCGAGCGAACCGCTGCGAAGTGGATCAACGGTGTCGAAGAATTCATCCTCACTCCCAGCGGCGAATTCAATGGCGAGGCGTTGGCGGTGAGCGCGGACGGCAATGCCATTGTGGGCGCAAATTACGGTCTTAGCGATGACGCTTGGATCTGGCGTTCCGCCACGGGCGTCGAACGGATCAATCAGTGGAGGAAAAGCCTTGTTTTGCTGGATGTCAGCGACGACGGCAGAACCGCAGTCGGCTTTACCAGAGAAGGATCTAAGAAGCGTTTCCAACGTGCCTTCCTTTGGAGGGACGGCAGAGGTCCTGTTGTCCTTACCAAGTACCTTGCGGACCGCGGGGTCGTGGTCCCTGAGGGCTGGAACTTGAGTGTCGCCAACGTCATCTCGACGGACGGTAACACGGTTTACGGCTGGGGCTTTAACCCGGACAATCTGGTCGAGATGTTTAAGGTCGAGCTGAAATAGGCGACCGAGAGCACGCCTGAAGATTTGCCGTTCCTCCCTCCGAGCGGATTCGCGCGTCAGACAGCCTGGCCCGGTCGTTGCCCGCTTGACGATTCCGATGCGCGGTGTTGCATAGCTGTGATCGTCGGCGCGCCGCTGCTCGATCCGCTCATCTTCCATGACTAACGCCACTCCTGCCAAATCGACTTCACGAGAAAGACCACCCGCGATCCTTTCCTTGATCGGACACACCCCGCTGGTCGAGATCACGCGGATGGATACCGGCCCGTGCCAGCTTTTCGTCAAGCTGGAGAATCAGAACCCGACCGGCTCGATCAAGGACCGGGTTGCGCTCGCCATGATCGACGCGGCCGAACGCGAAGGAAAATTGAAACCGGGCGGCACCGTCATCGAGGCCACCGCCGGCAACACCGGCCTTGGGCTCGCACTCATCGCTGGCGCGAAAGGTTACCGACTCATCCTCGTCATCCCCGACAAGATGTCGCAGGAGAAAATCGCGCACGTCCGCGCGCTCGGGGCGGAAGTTCGCCTCACCAGAAGCGACGTGACCCGCGGCCACCCCGAGTATTACCAAGATGTAGCGGCCAAGTTGACCGAGGATATCCCGGGCGCCTTTTACGTCAACCAGTTTGGCAACCCGGCCAATCCCCTCGCCCACGAAACCACTACCGGCCCGGAAATCTGGGAGCAAATGGAACACGACGTCGACGCGGTCGTGATCGGCGTCGGCTCGGGCGGCACCCTCACCGGGCTCGGTCGCTTCTTTAAGAAAGTGCAGCCCAAACTGGAGATGATCCTGGCCGATCCGACCGGCTCTATCCTCTACGAATGGGTCAAGACCGGCAAACTGGAGAAGGCCGGGAGCTGGGCGGTGGAAGGGATCGGCGAAGATTTCATTCCGGACATCGCTGATATGTCGATGGTCACCGACGCCTTCGAGATCTCCGACACGGAGAGCTTTGAAGTCGTGCGCGAGCTCCTGCGCAAGGAAGGCATCCTCGGGGGTTCCTCTACCGGCACGCTCCTCGCCGGTGCGCTCCGCTATTGCCGCCAACAGACGGAGAAGAAACGGGTCGTCACCTTCATCTGCGACACGGGGAACAAATATCTCTCCAAGATGTTCAACGATTTCTGGATGGCCGAGCAAGGATTCGTCGAACGTCCGAGCGAGGGCAACCTCTGCGACCTCATCTCGCATCGGGCCGAGAAAGGCGAAGTCATCTCCGTCGGGCCTAACGATACCATCCTGACCGCATTCAAGCGCATGCGCTCCGCCGACGTCTCACAGCTCCCGGTCATGAACGGAGACGATCGCGCCGTCGGGATCATCGACGAATCGGACATCCTGGTGCACCTCCATCGCGAGCCCGCTAAGTTCAATGAATTGGTCAAGGAAGCGATGACGGATAAGCTCGAGACTCTCTCGCCGCAGGCAAACATCGCCGACCTGCTCGGAGTTTTCGATCGCGGGCGCGTCGCCATCGTGATGGACGGCGCCAGGTTTCTCGGCCTAATCACGCGGTCGGATTTACTGTCGTATCTCCGGCTGAAAATGCCGAAGGATTAGTTCAACCAAGCTCAATTCCGAATATGAAAAATTTGTCTACTCAGGTCCTTTTCGCCGCCGTTCTCGGCGCCGCCATGAATTTTACTGCCCTCGTGCAGGCCGCGCCCGAGAGTGAGCTCTTGCCTTTCGTAAAGGACTTTCTCGGACAAGTCGATTTCGTGGAGGAGCGAATCCTCGCTCTCAACCAAGCCATGGCCGCCAAGGAAGATTGGCGGCCTGCGGATGGCGTGAGGTCCGTGAGCGAGACTTATCTCCACATCGCCTTCGCTAACTATCTGCTGCCGAAAGTGGTCGGACTCGAACCGCCCGCCGCGGCGAATTTTTCCATGGACCTGAAGAAGTGGGACACGCAAACGACTGAGGCGGCTAGGATCAACGACATCCTGAAGGCGTCATTTGATAACGTCCGTAACATGGCCAGGAAAGTCACCGCCGCGCAGATGGACAAGAAGGTCGATTTTTTCGGCCACGAAATGACTGGCCGGAACATGATGATCACGGTCCTGAACCACATGCACGAACATCTCGGGCAGTCGATCGCCTACGCGCGAATGAACGGCGTCGTCCCGCCCTGGACCGCGGCCGAACAGGCCGCCGACAAAACCAAACCAGAAAAGCCCGCGAACTAGACCGCCGCAGCGACATCCTCGCGCCCAGCGCCACCGCCCCTCGTTCCCAAACTCCGCTTGGGTACGCCTGTCCCCGCAATCCGGTCTGACTGTGGCCAGCTGGTCTCCGAATTTCTCGTAGTTCACCCCTTGGTCAATTGCGCGATAAGTTGCGTTGCGTCTTGCACAAAGCCGTTGAGCGCGATTTGGAATTTGTCGCTGGCTTCCGGCCCTGTGGTAAAGTCCACGCGAAAGAGCGAGCATTGCAATCGCAACCACTGCTGCCAACAGCAGCCCGAGCGCGAGAACCGGCTCTGGAAGGAAACCGAGACTTCACGCAGCTGACTTTGATTTGTCGCGCGGGACGTTTCAAAGCTTTTGTGCGTTGCGGCGAAGGAAAAGGAAGAGATCTTTGAAATCTTGCAGAAATGGTCCTTTCCAAGGCCTTCATGCGGCACCGGAGCAGAGATCTCCCAGCCAAACTTGCGCGGCGGTCTCATCGCGAGCTGACTTTAGAAAGCGCTCCCACGCTTCTTTTTCGTGCCAGACCAGAGCGAGTTCCCAGACGCAGAAGGTCGGCTTGTGCATTCCGTTCCGGGGCCAGAGGGCGAAGTCGGTCATGGCCGCGCCGTCCTTGTAGAAGACGGTCTCCCAGACTTCGTTGTTCCCGCGCCAAGTGCTGACGATGAGGAAATAGAAGTCGCGCCCGCAACGGTGCAGGATGACAAAGCCCAGGCCGCGCGCTTCGAGCGGGTGTTGCGCAAGATAGACGCGTGCCAGCCGGTCAATCTCCTCCGGCACCTGCTCCTCCCGCGGGGCGAGCGCATACCGCTTCAAGATTGAGCCGCCGGTTTCGATCGGGTCGCCGGGGGTGACCCATTTCGGCGAGTGTCGGTAGCTTTTCTTTACCCCGAGATCATTCTTAAGGATGTCGGCGAGAAAAGCGCTGGTTTGTGTTTCCACAGACGTAATTTTAGCGAGATCGAAGGGGACGGAACAAGCGATAAATCTTTCGAGGCTCAGAACGATTCGCTTTTCGATCCGACGGTGGTTCAAAAACGGACGACACGGAGGTCGTCCCTCCACTCGCCGTTAGGCTCGATCAATGAGATCGTTTACTGAACATTTGGAATCTTGACGATGCTGCCGCGGGCTCGCGGATCCTTGGGATCCTTCACCACCGAGACATACAAATCTTTCTCGCCTGGGCCAAAGGCGACGTTGGTTGTGCCATCACCAGCGGCGATTGCAAAGATGTGCAGCAGTTTGCCCTCCGGCGAGATCTTCAAAATCTTGCCGCCGAACCATTGGGCGACATAGATGTTGCCCTTATGATCGATCTTCATGCTGTCGGGTCCGAGCCACCACGACTTGTTCTTGTGCGGGACGAGGAGATTGAGAAGAGCGAAGTTCGAGCGCTGGCCTAACGAGCCGTCGTCGTTAATCGTGAACTTCAGGATGCAGTTGCCGACGGTTTCGCTGACGTAAAGAGTCTTTTGATCGGGAGAGACGCCAATGCCATTGGCGTAGTTAAGGTCGTTAGCGACCTCAATCCATTTCTCACCGTGCGGTGCCAGGTAAACAATCTTTCCCACCACGGCGGTCGGCACGTCTTTATAGGGACCGAAGACGGTGGCATAAGCGCCACCCTCGGCGGTCACTACGATATCATTGATGCCGCCTGCAAAAGGCTTCCCCCCTTTGTCGGCCTCCCAACGGCGCAACGGTTTGCCGGTCAGGTCGAGTTCCATGATGGCGCCATGCTCCTCGGTGCAGGCGAGGAGAAAGGTTTTATCGTTGGTGAGCGCCAAACCGTTATGACCGCAGCCTTCGGTCTGATTCAGCACGGTGGCTGTCTTGCCGTCCCACTTCGAGAGTGAGTTGGAAACCCAGCCAACGTAGTAAAGGTTGCCGTCAAGGTAAAGCGGACCCTCCGGTCCGAGGACGTTGCTCACAATCGTGGTTTCATCGGCCCGCGCCGCCGTCGCCGCCAGCATCGCGCCAATCGCGATGCAGATGATCTTAGTCGCCGTCATTTTTTATTCCTTCCAGTTAGCATCACAATTCATCTGAAGACCGACGATCCGCCGGCAGCCCCGCTTTGCGGAGCCCGTCGAGAAGGGCTCGAGCAACCCGCTCAGTTCCTCTCCGCGGCCGATGACATGTTCGTTCCAGAGTCGCAACCATGGCGACTGCCGTCGAGCGTCAATTGCCTGAGCCTGAGCGGGAATGTGGACGCGGCCAGACCCTTGGGCACGCTCCCTTAACGTCAGCGCGAATCCATCGGACCTCTCGCGATGCTGGTCCCGGTCCGCTGGGGCCGGGAAGGGCGGAAGGAATCCGCGGCACCAACTCCGTCTGTGGAATAAGCGCGAACTGGGCTAGGATCATCGTCACATGAAGAAGAAGCAGCACCTCGCTACGCGCGTCATTCACGCCGGCCAATCGCCAGATCCATCCACCGGCGCGGTCATGACCCCGATTTATCAGACCTCCACCTACGCCCAGGAAAGTCCGGGCCGGCACCAGGGCTACGACTACGCGCGCTCGATCAACCCGACCCGCAGCTCCTACGAACGCTGCGTCGCCGATCTCGAGAGCGGCGCGCGCGGCTGGGCTTTTGCTTCCGGACTGGCCGCGATGTCAACCGCGCTCGAGACGATCGACAGTGGCTCGCACGTCCTGGTGAGCGACGATCTTTACGGCGGCACCTATCGTCTTTTCGAAAAAGTCCGGCGCCGCTCCGCGAATCTCGATTTCACCTTCATCGATATGAGCGACCCCTCGAAAATCGAGGCCGCGATGAAGCCGAACACGCGCATGGTCTGGGTCGAAACCCCGAGCAATCCGCTCCTCAAACTGATCGATCTGGAAGCGGTCGCGAAGATCGCGCGTACGCACAATGCCACTTCAGTTTCCGATAACACTTTTGCCAGCCCGTGGATTCAGCGTCCGCTCGAACTTGGCTTCGACCTGGTCATTCATTCCGCGACCAAGTATCTCAACGGCCACTCCGACATGGTCGGCGGCGTCGCCGTCGTAGGCGAGAACAAGGAGTTGGGCGATCAGATGCAGTTCCTGCAGAATTCGGTCGGCGCGATCGCCGGCCCGTTCGACAGCTTTCTCGCCATGCGCGGATTGAAGACGCTCGCGCTGCGCATGGAACGGCATTGCGAAAATGCGTCCGAACTCGCCGCCTGGCTGGAAAAGGAACCGAAAGTGCGAGAGACAAAATATCCTGGCCTAACGAGTCATCCGCAGCACGATTTGGCGCGGCGGCAGATGGGCGATCGCTTCGGCGGCATGGTCACCTTGATCCTCGAGACCGATCTCGCCGGCACCCGGCGCTTTCTCGAGAACACGCATCTCTTCACCTTGGCCGAGAGCCTTGGCGGAGTCGAAAGCCTCGTGAACTATCCGCCGATCATGACCCACGGTGCCATTCCCGAAGAAATGCGGATCGCGCTCGGGATTACCGAGTCGCTCGTTAGACTGTCGGTTGGTGTGGAAGACGTGGAAGATCTGCGCGACGATCTCAAGACAGCGTTGGCCGCGATTTAGGGCATCGACCGTTCTTAAAAGGTTGTCATCCTGAGCCGCGAAGACGGCGAAGGACCCTCCATTGCAACTGTGGGGGTCCCTCTCCGCGCTGCGCCGGATCGGGATGACAAGCGGGCGATGCGTCGTCGTTGAGAAACCCCCGGCTGCCCGCTAAGCTGAGCGCGATGGGCAGCATCTTTGGGCAACTCTTCCGCATCACCACCTTCGGCGAATCGCACGGCGGCGGAGTTGGAGTAGTGATCGACGGCTGCCCGCCTCGGATTCCGTTAGGCGAAGCGACGATCCAGCGCGAACTCGATCGCCGCCGGCCTGGCCAGAGCGCGCTCGTTTCGCCGCGCCAGGAAGCGGATCGCGCCGAAATCCTCTCCGGAGTCTTCGAAGGCCAGACGTTAGGCACACCGATCGCCATCCTGGTCCGGAACGAGGATGCGCGCGCCGAAGCTTATCGCGAGATGAAGGAAACCTTTCGTCCCTCGCATGGCGACTTCACCTACGAAGCCAAATACGGCCTTCGCAACTGGCAGGGCGGAGGCCGCGCTTCCGCCCGCGAGACGATTGGGCGCGTCGCCGCCGGCGCCGTCGCCCGCCAGGTGCTCGCTGCTCTCCATCCGGCCTTCGACGCGCTGGCCTACGTGACTCGCGTCCATCAACTAAAGGCGACGGTGGATTCTGGTACCGTGACCAGGGAACAGGTCGAGGCGAACGTCGTGCGCTGCCCCGATATCAAGATGGCGCCGGAGATGGTGAAGGCGATCGAGCAGGCGCGGACTGATGGCGATTCGTTGGGCGGCATTATTGAGGGGGTGGTGCGTGGTTTGCCGCCCGGATTGGGCGAGCCGGTTTTCGACAAGCTTGAGGCCGATTTGGCCAAGGCGATGCTCAGCCTCCCGGCCACCAAAGGGTTTGAAATCGGCTCCGGATTCGCCGCGACACAAATGAAGGGCTCGGAGCATAACGATCCCTTTGAGATGCGCGAAAACCGAGTCCGCACGACGAGCAACCGTTCCGGAGGCGTACAAGGCGGCATCAGTAATGGCGAAGACATCGTCTTTCGCGTCGCCTTCAAACCAACCGCGACAATCGCGCGCGAACAAAAGACGGTGACCGCGACAGGTGAGGAAACGACGCTCGCGGCGAAGGGACGACACGACCCGTGCGTCCTGCCCCGCGCGGTCCCGATGGTGGAAGCGATGGCCCTGCTCGTCCTCTGCGATCACGTCCTGCGGCAACGCGCCATCGCTCCGCGGGCTGAAGCCTGAATCGGCTTATCCATCTCACCCTGACTTCTCCCCTTGCGGGCGGCACGCCCGCCGCTACACCTCTTGCATGACCGCGGGCTCGCCCCTCTGGCAAATCATCTTTCTCTCCTTCGCGCTGCTCTTGATCGCTTTTGAGATCGTGCGCGGCTGGCGTCTGGGAATCGTTAGGCAGGCGGTCCGCCTGATCGCGCTGGCGGCGGCCTACGCGGTCGGCCTTTTTGGCGGGCGCCTTCTTTTGCCCATCCTGCGCCCGTTCCTGCACGTGCCCGATCTCTTCATCTCGATCATGGCCGGCGCGCTCCTCGCCCTGATCGTTTTCGTGGCGATCAACTCGGCCGGCGCGGTTCTCTTTAATCGTACCGGGCAACAGAACGCCGGACTGGTGCGCCTGGTTTACGGAATCAGTGGAGCTCTTCTCGGGATTTTCTTCGGGCTCTTCAGCGTCTGGCTGGTCGTGGTGGGAATCCGGTCGGTCGGCGCAGTGGCCAACGCTGAGTTGCATGCGCCGCCGGGACCTGGGCAGCCGACCCTTCAAGCGAGACCGAGGCCTCACGACGCCTCGGCGATTCAGTCGCTGGCCAAACTCAAGAATTCGATCGAGCTAGGCTCGCTCGGCGAAGCAGTCAAGGCGGCCGACGTCGTGCCGGACCAGACTTATCAAACGCTGGGCAAGCTTGGTGCGGTGGCCTCGAATCCGCAAAGCGCGCAACGTTTTCTCACTTTTCCCGGAGCGGCCGAGTTAACGAAGAATCCCAAGATCCTGGCCTTGCGCAACGATCCCGAGATCATCGATCTGATCGAGCAGCAGCGGTATGTCGAGTTGCTCCACCATCCGAAACTGATCGAGGCGATGAACGATCCCACCCTGGCCGCGCAGGTGAAGAGCTTCGAATTCCAAAAAGCGCTGGATTACGCGACGAAGAAATAGCCGCCCGGCAGCTTCGGGCTTGCGCGAAGCGGCCCGCGCGGCGCACGATGAGGCCATGTTTAAGAGACGTCGTGTTGTTCCGGGCGAAGCACCCGGTCTGCTCAAGCTCTCCTCCGATGCGACCGCCGCGCCGCCGGTCATCACCCTGATCGAGTATGGCCCGGACAGTCTCGAGGAGCGGAAGAATGTGAGCTGCGATGAGGTCCTGCCTCATCTCAGTAATGAGCTGGTGACCTGGATTAACATCGACGGCCTGGGAGACCTCAGTGTGCTCCGCAACCTGGGCGAGCGCTTCAACCTCCACCCGCTGGCCTTGGAAGACGTGCTGGATACGAACCAGCGGCCGAAGGTGGAACAATATGATGACTATCTCTTTGTCGTCGTGCAGATGCTCTATTTCGAGAAAGACAAAACGATAGGCGCCGAACAGGTAAGTATGTTTCTGGGCAAAACATTTCTCATTACCTTGCAGGAGGAAGGTGAGTTCGATGTCTTTGAGCCGGTGCGCGCGCGCATCCGGGCCGGCAGCGGCCGCATCCGCAAGACCGCGGCGGACTATCTTGCCTACGCGCTCCTCGACTCGATCATCGACCATAATTACCCGGTGTTGGAATCGATCGGGACAGCGATCGACGGCATCGAGGACGAGTTAGTCGAAAAGCCGCTCGTCCGCCCAGTCGGGAGCCTGCATGGGCACAAGCGAACGCTCACCCAGATTCGAAGAATGGTTTGGCCACTCCGCGATGTGACTAACTCGCTCCTGCACGAGGAGAGTGGTCTTATCCGGCCGGAGACCAAGATCTATCTGAGAGATTGCTATGACCATAGTGTGCAACTAATGGACGTGGTCGAGAGTTACCGTGATGTTCTCTCTGGACTAACCGAAATTCATATCTCGAGCATTGGACTGCGAACCAACGAAATCATGCGCACCCTGACCGTGATTTCGGCGGTCTTCATTCCTCTCACCTTTATCGCCGGAGTCTATGGGATGAACTTCCAGCATATGCCAGAATTAGCGAAGCCCTACGGTTATTATGTCTGTCTGGCTGTCATGATCTCGGTTGCGGTGGGCCAACTCATTTACTTCAAAAGGCGAGGCTGGTTATAGCGGCGTCCTTGACCGCCCGGACGAGCAACTCTATCAGGATTGATGCCCAAATACCTGGTCGTCAGCACGAGCGGCAATCCGGCCAGCAATAGCCGCAAGATGGGCCGGGTGGCCTTCTCCTATCTCCAGAATGAGAGAGTGGATTGCCAATGGCTCGACCTGGCGGAGATGAACCTGCCCCTCTGCGATGCCAACGCCTGCTACGCTCATCCTTCGGCCCGGCAGCTCAGTGCGGCGATCGACGGTGCCGATGGCGTCCTCGTGGCGGCGCCAATTTACAACTACGACGTGAGCGCTTCGGCCAAGAACATGATCGAGCTGACGGGCCAAGCCTGGGAAGGCAAGATTGTGGGCTTTCTCTGCGCGGCTGGAGGGATGGGCAGTTACATGTCAGTCATGGCCTACGCCAACAGCCTCATGCTCGACTTTCGCTCGGTTATTGTCCCGCGCTTCGTCTACGCGACCGGCGACCTTTTCGATGACGACAAGCTCGCCGACCAAAAAATCATTACCCGCATCGAACAGGTCGCCGCCGAGTTGATTCGCTTTGTGAACGCGCTGCGCGGCTAGGGATTCCTAGTGGATGAAGCCGGACTCAACGCTCTGGCGCCCAGCCAGACTTCGGACCCTTCGCGTGCTGCTTCCACTTCGACCGGCTGGCCGCTTTCGAGGACGAGGATGCGCGCGGCTTCTACGAGGTCATCGATGGCCTTGTCATCATGATTGGGGTCGTGATGGAAGAGAAAGAGCTTCCGCACTTCAGCATCGACCGCGAGCGACACCACACTGCTGATCGAGCCGTGGCCCCAACCCACCTTGGTGGCGTATTCCTCGTCGGTATACTGCGCGTCGATAATAAGAATGTCGGTGCCGTGCAGAAATTTGACCAGCTGATCACGCGCCTCGGCCGCATAAGCGCGGGCGTCGGCAAAGGCCGATTTGTTCAGGCCGACCTGGCTCAGCTTGAGGACATCGTAAGGCTCGTTGTCCGGCAGGAAGGCGATCGAGCCATTGGTCGTCGTGAGCCGGTAGCCCACGCAAATGCCGGGATGGTTCAGGAAACGGGCTTCCACCTTGATCTTCCCGATGTTGAAATGCATGTCCTTCAACTCCTCGATCGAGATCGCGCTCGGCATATCGCGCAGGCTGACGGGGAAAAAGGAGGTCTCCATCTGGCCGGCCAGGGCGGTGGCGAGGCCGGCTCGCGCTCCTTCGTAGCCGAGGACGCGGAGCGAATTCTTCTGGTTATAGACCGGCTGGAAAAAGGGCAGCCCTTGGATGTGATCCCAATGGGTGTGGGAGATGAGGAGGGTCGGCCGGATGGGGCGCTCGCCGAATTCTTCTTCCAGGGCGAGGCCCAACTCGCGCATCCCGGAGCCGGCATCGAGGATGATGATCTCGCTATCCGCCCGCACTTCGACGCAACTGGTGTTACCACCGTAGCCGACGGTCGAGGAACCAGGCACGGGAATGGAGCCGCGCACGCCCCAGAATTTCACCCGGGTGGAGGGCGGCATGAATTCCGGGATCTGGCCGGTCGGCACCTGGCCGCTTCCCTTCGCGGGCATGACCCGTTCGATCACTTCACGCAGATTTTCCCAACGGATCGGTTTGACCAGATATTCGTCCGCCCCCGCCTCGATCGCAGTGGTGCGATCGATCCCGTAATCGCGTCCCGAGACGATGATGATCTTGGTGCGCTGCAGGAGTTGCCGGATGCTGCGGCAAACCTGGAAGCCGTTCGCCTTGGGCATGAGGAGATCGCACAGGATCAGTTCGGGCTGATGTTCCAGCGCCAGCCGGATCCCGGCTTCGCCGTCACCGGCTTCGATCACCTTCCAATCGTCCCGCGAGAAGAGCTCCGCGGTCGCGCGGCGGCTTTCCGAGTCGTCTTCGATCAACAATACTGTGGCCATTGTTAGCGGGGCCGATTCTGCTCAGAGCAAACGTCGGGAGACAAGCGTTTTAATCGCGATACACCGGCCCGCTTTTTCGGATCGTTAGGCCGGCGGCGAGGTTTTCCAGCGCAGTTCCGGACGCAGATTCACTTCTTCAGGGGAGACGTCGAACCCCACTGCCCGGAGCAGATAGGAGACGCCTTCCCGGCTTTCCATCGTTTCCTTCAGGCTGCGGGCGAAGACTTCGATGTATTCCTTGTAGGATTCGAGGGATAATTTGCCGTCGGCATAATGCGCGGCGAGCGACTCGTCGTGGTTATCGATCAGCTCGATGAGCGCCCGGCGCAGCTGCAATCGCATCTGCGGATCGACCACCAGCTTGAACGGATTTGCGCCCGGATCAGGCACGGCCGGCAGTTCGCGCTCCGGCGCGGGCACCAGTTGAAAGTCCGCAGCGTCCATCGGCTTGATTTCGTTAGGCTAGAAGAAAATCGGAATAATGAGAATGGCCACAATGTTGACCACCTTGATCATCGGATTGATGGCCGGGCCCGCCGTATCCTTGTAGGGATCGCCGACCGTATCGCCGGTGACCGACGCCGCGTGGGCGAAGGAGCCTTTGCCGCCGAGGTTGCCCTCTTCGATGAATTTCTTCGCGTTATCCCAGGCGCCACCGCTCGACGTCATGGCGATGGCCACGAACAAGCCGGTCACGATCGTGCCGACGAGCAACCCGCCAAGAACCACCGGGCCGAGTTGCGGGATCATTGCGACCGCGATCACGAAGGCCACCGGCAGGAGCGCCGGAATGATCATTTCGCGTAACGCTGCTTTGGTCACGATATCGACGCAAACGCCGTAGTCCGGTTTGTCTTCGCCGCGCAGGATGCCCGGTTTCGCGGTCAACTGCCGGCGCACCTCGCGCACCACCGCGCCGGCCGCCTTGCCCACCGCGTCCATGCTGAAGGCGGTAAACATAAACGGTAGCAACCCGCCGATGAAGAGTCCGATAATGACCTTCGGTTCGGTGAGCGAGAACTGGAAATTAAAGACGCGCCCCGCCTCGGCGAAATGCGCGCGCAACTCCTCGACATAGGAGCCAAACAACACCAGCGCCGCCAGACCGGCGGAAGCGATCGCATAGCCTTTGGTCACCGCTTTCATCGTGTTGCCGACCGCGTCGAGATCGTCGGTCACCCCACGCACTTCCTTGGGCAGATCGCTCATCACTGCGATGCCGCCGGCGTTATCGGTGATCGGGCCGAAAGCATCGAGCGAGATGATGATCCCGGCCATCGAGAGCATGCTCATGACGGCAATCGCGATGCCGTAGAGACCGGCGAAATGGAAACTGAACAAAATGGCGAGGCCGATGAAACCAACCGGCAGCGCGGTGGCGTGCTGGCCGATGGCGAGCCCGGCGATGATGTTGGTCGCGTGGCCGGTCTCGGAAGCTTTGGCGATCTTGCGCACCGGACCGTAGGCCATCGAGGTGTAGTAGTTGGTGATCACGACCACGATTCCGGTCATGAGAAGACCGACGAGGGAGGCGAAATAGAGATCGTTAGGCGTGCGCAGGGCGTCGGCGATGACGACCCCATCCGGGAAAAGCGAGTGCGTCGCGGGCCAAAAAAGGATGGCCGAGACGATGCCGCTGGTCATGACTCCGCCCATCAGCGTGTTACCCGGCTTTCCGCCGACCAGGTTGACATAGAGGATGCCGAAGATGGCGCCGAGAACCGAGATGCCGCCGAGCACGAAGGGGTAAATCACCGCGGCAGGGACCTTCGCCAAAGTGAGCGCCGCGACCAGAATGGCCCCGATCAAACTGACTGCATAGGTCTCAAAAACGTCCGCCGCCATGCCGGCGCAATCGCCGACATTGTCGCCCACGTTATCCGCGATCGTGGCGGGATTGCGCGGATCATCTTCGTCAAGGGTATTCTCGATTTTGCCGACCAGATCGGCGCCGACGTCAGCGGCCTTGGTATAGATACCGCCCCCCAAGCGCGCGAAAACACTGATCAAGCTCGCTCCGAGCGCCAAGCCGATGAGGCTGCGGACCGCGGGATCGTGCCCAATCATCTTGCCCGCGACGATATAAAAAATACCGACTGAAAGGAGCGCCAACCCGACCACCAGCAGACCAGTGACAGCTCCGCCATTGAAGGCCACCCGCATCGCCGCCGTGCGCGACGTGGTCGCGGCCTGAGTGGTGCGAGTGTTCGCCAAAACCGCGATGCGCATGCCGATAAATCCGGCTGAAAGCGAACAGACCGCGCCGACCATGAACCCGACCGCGGTAGGATGATCCTTAAAGATGAAGAGGAGGATGAAGATAACGACCGCGATCGCGCTGATCGTGATGACCTGCCGGTTAAGGTAGGCTTTGGCCCCTTCCTGAATGGCGCCGGCGATTTCCTGCATGCGGGCATTGCCCGGCGAGGACTTGATCACCTTGAAGATGAGGAAGAAGGCGAAAACAAGTCCTGCGGCAGCGCAGAGCATCGAAAGCTCGACGCCGGAGGAGAGGATGGATAAGGCAAAAAACGTCATAAGATAAGTCCGGCTGAAAGAGTGCTGGACTCTAGAGGGATTTCCCCCTCTGGCAAACCCAATGTGGGAGGTGGCCTCAGTCCCCGAATCCCAAGTGGCTCTGACGTCAATCGGGGCACAAAGGTCCCTCCTACATTGTCGCCGACTCGTTCATCTCAGAGCTCAAAAACCGCCCGCACCCGCCGCAAAAACGTCGCCCGGTACTCGCGCTCCTTGCTTGCCTCCGCTTCGCCTCTGCGGGCGTCCTGGAGGAGTCCGTCGGTCTCCATCTTGCGCGCGGCGAGGAGGTCACTCAGCTTGGTCACACAATCGGGCGTTTGTCGCAGCACTGCCGCCATCGCCGGCTGGCTGATCTCGAGCACTTCGCAGTCATCTTCCGCCCGCACTGTCGCAGTTCGGCTTTCGCCGGTCAGGAGGGACATTTCGCCGAAGGAATCGCCCATCCGCAGTTCGGCCACCCGAATCATCGTGCCATTCTGCGAGATCGAGACGTGGGCCGCGCCGTGCAAGAGCACAAACATCGAAGACCCTTCGCTCCCCTGGTCGATCACCTTTTCGCCCCGCCCAAAGCGCAGAGTGCGCGAGCCGTCGATCAGGTGATCGATCTGTTCCGGGGTGAGGCAATCGAAGAGCGGCTCCGATTCGAGAATGGTGCGGGCCAGGCTTTGCTCTTCCTGCGCCCGGGCCGGGAGTCGCCGGGTGATCTCGAGGGTGCGAATCGGGAACGGGATCTTGATTCCCTGGCGTTTAAATTCGTACCAGATATTGGTCCGGATGGCGTCGCAGACGGCATTGTAGTCCTGGTGATTGAGCATCCAGAACTTGATCTCGTAGCTGATCGCGAAGTCTCCGAAATCGACCAGGAAGACCTTCGGTCCAGGGTCCTTCTGCACCAAATCGGCATGCAGCGTCGCGTGCATAAGGGCGTCTTTCACCTTGTTCGGCGGGGTATGGTAATCGACCCCGACGACGATCCGCATGGCGTGCAATTGCTGCGGATAATGCAGGTTGACGATCGTTTGCCTAACGATCTCGTTATTCGGGATATCGAGGTAGAAGGCGTCGTTGGTGCGCAGGCGGGTCGAGCGCCAGTTGATCTCCATCACTTCGGCGAAGCGCTCACCCACCTGCAGCCAGTCACCGACTTTGTAGGGCCGGCTGATCTGGAGCGACATCCCGGCGATCACGCCGCCGAGCAGATTCTGAGTCGCGAAGGCGAGGATGATCGCGGCGACGCCGGAACCGGCGAGCAAGCCGCGCAATTCGCGTTCCGCGTGGTAGCCGATGCTGAGGACAAGGAGGAGCGCGATGAGGAAGATGACCAGCGCCACCACCTCACGGAGGAACTTTGGAATGACCGTCTGGCGGCGCTGCTCGAAATAAAGATCCCAGAGGTAGCGATCGACCAATGCGATCACCACCGCGGTACTGAGGAGGGCGAGAGCGGCCCCGGCGTGGTTGCGCCAGCGCAAGTCGAGCCCGTAAACCCAGGCCGCGGCATAGAAAGCCAGGGTCAGGGTGAAGAGTTGGAAGAAAACCCCGAAGCGCACCCCGGCCCGGCGCTTGAGCAGGCGGCCGAGCGCGAGGGTGAGGAGGAAGGTCGCGATGAAAACCGCGATCGTCGCCACCGAGCGTTGAGCGTCAGCCAGGGCCAGCATTCGTTAGGGGAGAATAGCAGAGCGGGCCGCGGCGGAATAGGCAAATTCTCGGCGCGGCGCTCCCGCTCGCCTGCGCCTACCCACCCGAGTGACGTGCGGAACTCCGGGGAGCACGGGGTGCCACCCCGGAATGCCATGGCCGGGTCACGAGAGCAACCGGGCCACCCTTTCAGGAAGTTGCGCGACGCGCCGGAGGGCCTCAGCTTGCGCGCATGAACACGCTCCTCTTTCGCGTCGCGGCGGTCCTTTGTTTTCTCGCGGTGGGGTTGGGGGCGTTCGGCGCGCACGCGCTTAAGGATACCCTGCAGACTAACGACACTACCGAAGTGTGGAAAACCGCCGTCCTCTACCACTTCGTCCACGCCCTTGCCTTGCTCGTGCTGGCAGCCTTGCCAACCGTGAGCCGCGCAGGCTCGAGCCTCTTCGTGGCCGGGATCGTGATCTTCAGCGGCAGCCTCTATCTTCTCGCCCTAACGAACATCAAATGGCTTGGCGCCGTCACTCCGCTCGGCGGCCTTTGCTTTCTCGCCGGCTGGACTTGTCTCGCGCTCTGGCCGCCGGCTTCCTAACCAAACCAAATCAGTGACAGTTTGCGCCATGGAAGGTCAGGGCCTCGACGTGCCGGCGAAGCGTTCATGGCCAGTAACCCACCGGCAGCGACCAACAATCGCCTAGGGTTGGTTGTCCTCACGCGACTCCTGCACTTGAGCCGCCACCTCGTGGGCGCGGTCGAGGGAGTGCTTGGCCCAGTTGTGCGCCGAAATCGTCCGGGCCGGTGAGGCCGCGGCGATCGCGCCATCGCCGGGCTTTCTTTCCGCCGCGGGATGATCGGCATTCCGCTGCCAGATACACAGCGCTGCGACTGTCAAGCCAACGAGCAGAAACGTTTTCATGCTCTTCTTGAGAGCAGTGATCGCGCCAAAAAATTCGGATCGTGAGAGCGCGTTACGGGCGTCCAACTTCCCGATACGTCGCGATAGTATGTTTAAGGCGTTTTCTGAAGAATTCTGTCGACCTCACAAAAAAAGAGCCAAAAACAATTATGAAAAAAACTACCATCTCCGCATTTCTCGGCGCCGCGACGGCGCTCCTCGCGCTGGTCAGCCCGGCAACGGCTGGGCTGCTCACGCTCGACGAAGGCAGCCCGATGTTTAACCCGGACTCAGCTTTTACCAATAACACCATCGAAGCCAATGTGACGATCGGGCCAGGGGCGCTCATCGATTTGACCGGCAGCGCCACCGTCAATTCCGACTCCAGCGAACTGGCCATGATCAAGGTTAGCGGCAGCTACGCAGCCGCCGCAGGCGATATTTTCTCGATCGCTTACAAATTCGCGGCCGACCTCAATTCAGCGACGCCGGTCAATTACACGCTCGAGGTCTCCCTGGATGGCGTGCCACTGCCGCCAATCACGGGAACGATCGAGCCGGGCTTGCATAATTACGAAGGCAGCGCCCAATCTCCGATTCCCTTTCTGGCAGACCAGTCGGGCGTTTTTAACGGCACGCTGACTTTGAATTTTGCCGGGACCGGCAATCAACCCCTCGCCGCGGCTCCCGGCACGCTCGACCTCATCGTCCAGCAGATCGATTTCAAACTCGACCCTATCCCAGCTTCCGTGACCGGCGCGTCTGTGGCGCTCAATATATCCACCCGCGCCAACGTGGGCACCGGTGAGAACGTCGTGATTGGCGGTTTCATTGTGACCGGAACCGATGCCAAGCTCGTTGTCCTGCGCGGCATCGGGCCGTCGATCGATCCTTCGCTCGTCATGGGAACGCTGGCCGATCCGATGCTCGAATTGTACAACGAAGCGGGCGACGTGATCGCTTCCAACGACAACTGGATGGATAACAGCAGCGAGGACCAGATGGTTTTGACCGATAATGCACTCGCCCCGACCGAGGACGCGGAAGCGGCCATCGTGACGACTCTCGACCCGGGCTCCTACACCGTCATCCTGAGCGGCGTGAGCGACACCACCGGCGTCGCGTTCGTCGACGCCTACGACCTCGACAACGACACAACCGATTCGAAACTCGCCAACATCAGCACCCGCGCGATGGTCGGCACGGGCGAAAACGTCATGATCGGCGGCTTTACCCTCGGCAGCAGCGGCGGCGGCATCACGACCGTGGTCTTGCGTGGCATTGGGCCATCGCTTGCCGACCAGGTGTCCGACGTCTTGGCCGACCCGACCCTTGAGTTATTCGACGCCGACGGCAATATGATCGACTCCAACGACAACTGGATGGACGACCCCAACGAGCAACAGGTCGCCGACGCGGACCTCGCTCCGAGCGACCCGAACGAAGCGGCGCTCTATAAGATTCTTCCCGCGGGCCAGTACACTGTGATCGTCGCCGGAGCCGGCGGCACCTCCGGTGTGGCCTTGGTCGAGGCCTACGAAATCAGCGGCCCACCCGCCGGCCCGGCCAAATAGGCGGCACGCTCCGTTAAGAATTCGCCCGGCCGGGAGTTTCCTGGTCGGGCGTTTTCTTTTCCGGCAGCGGGGTCAGGGCTTGAGCACCGGCACCAGCGGCCAGAAAATCGGGATCAGGAAGCTCGCAGCCACCCAGAGGATCAGATTCAACGGCACGCCGATCCGAGGGAAATCCGAGAAACGATAGCCGCCCGCCCCGAAAACGTAGGTGTTGGTCTGGTAGCCGATCGGAGTCGCAAAACTGGCGCTGCAGCCGAACATGACGGCGATCGTAAACGGCCGCGCATCGACGCCCATCCCGGCCGCAATCTCAAACGCAATCGGCGTCAGCAACACGGCCACGGCGTTGTTGCTGATCAATTCGGTCAGCACCATTGCGACGAAATACATGACCGAGAGTGTGACTGCCGGGCCGAAACGCCCGAAAGCTCCGGTCACCCCCTCCGCGAGGAGATGAGCCGCCCCGGTGGTTTCCATCGCCTGGCCAAGGGCGAGCATGCCGAAGATAATGAAGAGCAAGGGCCACTCAATCGCTTCGTAGGCTTCCTCGACATCGAGGCACTTGGTCAGGATCACCACGATCGAGGCGACCAGCGCCAGGACCGTGATCGAGAAAACATTGAATGCCGCCAACAACATGACGGCGCAAATCGCGCCAATGGCCAGAGGTGCTTTTTGCCGGCGGAAAGCGCGCTGCTTCGGTTCGGTCAGGCTGAGGAAATCGCGTTCCTGCATCAGCCGATGGATCCCCTCCGCCGGCCCCTGGACGAGGAGCGTGTCGCCAAACGCCAAACGCACGTCCTCGAATTTCTCCCGCAAATTCTCTCCCTGCCGATGAACGGCCAGGATGAGCACGCCGTAGCGCTGCCGGAAGTTGAGGTCCCGCAGTGTCTTGCCGACAAAGGCGGAGCGACTGCCGATAATTCCCTCCATCAGGACCGCTTCCCGCGGTGCCTCGTTCTCCTGGTCGGCCTCCGACTGGAAAACCACTCCCGGCATTTCCTTGATCCCCTTCACGCCCGCGACCGGTGACTCGAGCAGCAGGGTATCTCCCGGAGCGAAACGCAGTTGGTCCAAAGGAGTCTTGAGCCGCTGGCCGTTGCGCACCACATCGATGATGCGCGCTTCGCGCAAACGGACGAGCGGCGTCTCCGGCAACGTTTTTCCCACCAGCGGCGACTCGCGGCTGATCACCGCTTGCATGAGGAACTGCTTGGCCATTCCACTTCCAATGAGTGCCGCCAGGGTCTCGCGCTGAGGGAGCAGCTTGCGCCCGAGGAAGAGGACGTAAACGATACCGATCGCCGCATAGATCAAACCCAGCGGCGTGATCTCAAAAATACTGAACGGAGGCTGGCCGTGATGGCGATTAACGCCGTCGACGAGGAGGTTGGTCGAAGTGCCGAGTAGGGTGCAAGTGCCGCCCAGGATGGAAAAATAGGAAAGCGGGATCAGGAGCCGCGAAGCCTTTAACTCGGTGCTGCGGGCGAGGGCGAGCACCACCGGCATGAACACCACCACCACCGGAGTGTTGTTGACGAAGGCCGAGAGCGGCACCGTGAGCACCGCGAGGGCGGCTAGCGCCCGCAATTCGCTCTTCCCGGCCAGGCGCAGAAAAACGCGCGCCAAGGCGTCAATCGCCCCGGTCCTTTCCAACGCGGCGCTGAGGACAAACATGCAGCCGATCACGATCGGCGCGCTGTTGCTGAAGACCGCCAGAGTTTCGTTGGTCCCGAGAATGCCGGTCACCAGAAGCACGCCCATCGCGCTGACCGCCACCAAGTCCGGCGACATCCACTCGCGCAGGAAAGCCACGAAAACGAGCACGACGAGTGCAAAAACGATGATCAGATGAAAAGCGTGAGCGTCCATTTTTCGTCGTGAAATCGGGCCGGGGCCTCTTTTCGCCGACAACCACCCGGTGCGCCAGCGAAATCACATGTCTTCGCTCCGATTCTTCGGAATTGCGCCGCCCGCCCGACTGCGGCTAGCTTCCTCGGTCGGACACCGGCGCAACGCTCCCATGAAGGCAGCACTCAATCTCTCGACCAGCTCGCCGTGGAGATTTCCCACTGCTCTGGGATTCTGCACTCTTCTCCTCCTCGCCGGCTGCTCCCACATCAGCTACCAGGACCGCGCCCGCACCCCGCTCAAGCCGATGGTCTCGGTCGTCCACGTCAGATCGAAGGATTTCGACGTCCCGCCCAAAGTGCTTGAAGGGAAGCGACCCGAATATCCCGCGCTCGAAGCGGAGCGCCGCGAGAAAGGCTACGTCAGCGTCATCTGCACGATCGGACCGGACGGCAAACTGCGCGCGTTCGCGATCGAGCAAATGACGAGCCCAGTCTTCGCTTATGAAGCGCTGCGCGCGATCGGAAAATGGCGCTTCGCCCCGGCGCTCAAGGACGGCCTCCCGGTCGAGGGGAAGATTCGGGTCCCGATGCACTTCAACACCATTTAGCGCCGGCGACACCGCCCGGCTCGCCGCGGCAAAACACCCCTAACGATCGGGCGCGCCTTGCTCGCAGAATTGACGCCGCACCGGAATGCGGTTCTTCATTATTCCATGAGCCGCATCCTGATTGCCGACGACCAGCCCGATGTGCTGGAGGCGTTACGCATCCTGCTCAAGGGCGAGGGCTATCAAACCGATGGCGTCACGTCGTTAGGCGCGGTCAGGAATTCACTTGAGAAGCGCAGCTATGCGCTGCTTATGATGGATCTCAATTACACTCGCGACACCACCTCGGGCCAGGAAGGCCTCGAAGTCATTCCGCGCATTCAGGCGAACGACGAAACCCTGCCGATCGTGGTCATGACTGCCTGGGCGACGGTCGATCTTGCCGTCGAGGCGATGAAACTGGGGGCGCGTGATTTTGTCACCAAACCATGGGATAACGATCGCCTTCTGGCCATCGTCCGCACCCAGATCGCGCTCGGCCGTGCCCTCCGTAAAAGCCAGCAGGCGGAAGCGAAGAACGAACTGCTGGCCGGCAAGATGCCGAATATCATTTCCGACTCGCCCCGGATGCGTCCGGTGATTGAGTTGATCAGTAAAGTCGCGCCCTCGGACGCTAATATTTTGGTCACCGGCGAGAACGGCACCGGCAAGGGCCTGGTCGCGCGCGCGCTCCATTCACTCTCCGGACGCGCCGGCAAGGTGATGATCACGGTCAACATGGGCGGCCTCTCGGAAGGCGTCTTCGAGAGCGAATTGTTTGGCCACGTGAAGGGCGCCTTTACCGACGCCAAAACCGATCGCGCCGGCCGTTTCGAGCTGGCGGATGAGAGCACGCTCTTCCTCGACGAAATCGCCAACCTCCCGATGAGCCAGCAGGCCAAGCTGCTGCGCGTGATCGAGACCGGCGAATTCGAGCGGGTCGGTTCCTCGCGCACCCTGCACGCAAATGTCCGGATCATTTCCGCCACCAATTCCAATCTGCACGAGGAGGTCGCCGCGGGACGTTTCCGGCAGGATCTGCTCTTCCGTCTCAATACGATCGAGGTCGCACTCCCTCCGCTCCGCGAACGGCGTGAGGACATTGCACCGCTCGCGGCGCACTTCCTTCGCCAGCACGCTGAGCGCTATCGCAAGAAGCTGACTGCCTTTGAGCCGGCCGCGCACGAGGCGCTGATGCGGCACCAGTTTCCCGGCAACGTGCGGGAACTGGACCATGTCATCGAACGATCGGTTCTCATGTCGCAGGGAACGCAGATCAAGGCCAAGGATCTCGGCCTAACGAATACCTCCGATGGTGCACCCCGCCTGGAAGAAATGAGCCTGGAGGAAGTGGAAGCCTTCCTGATCAAGAAAGCGCTCGGCCGCCACGACGGCAACGCGCGCAAGGCGGCCGAGTCGTTAGGCCTGAGCCGCAGCGCCTTCTACCGGCGGCTCCAGCACTACGGTCTTTAGGGATGGCTGATTTCTAATTTTCCGCCTGGAAACGACGTGGCCGAACCGGTAAACCAACTCGCAGCCGTCGAACGGAAGTCACGCCGCCCGCGGCACCGCTATTCCTACGAGACCCGGCTCACCTGGCTTACCTTAGGCGCGGCCGCGCCGGCCATGGTCACCGCGTTGGCGATCCTCTGGTTCGGCGATTTCACTTCCAAAGTCGGCTGGACTCTCACCCTCGTAATCGGCGGGAGCGCCCTGACGTTCCTCGCCACCGCCCGGGAACATGTGGTGCGACCGCTCCAAACCATGAGCAACCTGCTCGCCGCTTTGCGCGAGGGCGATTACTCGATTCGCGCCCGCGGCGCGCGACCCGACGACGCCCTCGGCGAGGTATTACTCGAGATCAACCAGCTGGGCGAAACGCTGCGCGTCCAGCGTCTCGGCGCCTTCGAAGCCACCGCTCTCCTCCGCACCATCATGGCTGAAATCGATGTCGCGGTTTTTACCTTCGATCCCGATCGCCGGCTCCGTCTCGTCAATCGCGCCGGCGAAAATCTGCTCCGGCAACCAATCGATAAATTGCTGGGGCGGCGCGCGAGCGATCTCGGGCTCGCTGTCTGCCTCGATGCCGATGAAGATGCGCCGCTCAGTCTCAACTTTCCCGGCGCCTCCGGCCGCTGGGGTGTGCGCAAGAGCAACTTCCGCGAACGCGGCCTGCCCCACGAGCTTCTCGTTCTGACCGATCTGAGCCGGACCTTGCGCGAGGAAGAAAGGACCGCCTGGCAGCGACTCGTCAGGGTGCTCGGCCATGAAATGAACAATTCGCTCGCCCCGATCAAGTCGATCGCGGGCAGCCTCGAGCATTTGCTCAAGCGCGACCCGCCGCCGGCGGACTGGCGCGATGATGCGCGGAGCGGATTGAATGTCATTGCCACCCGCGCCGAATCGCTCAGCCGTTTCATGCAGGCCTACGCCCGGTTGGCCCGGCTGCCTCCGCCGCAGAAGGAGGAAATCGATCTGGGCGAACTCGTGAGGCGAGCGGTTGGCCTCGAGACGCGCCTCGCCGTCCGGGTGGCCGATGGCGGCCCCATCACCATCCCAGCCGACGCCGCCCAGATCGAGCAATTACTCATTAACCTCCTGCACAATGCGGTCGATGCCTCCCTCGAGACCAGGGGGAAAGTGACCGCCGGCTGGCGCGAACGCGGCGATTGCGCTGAAGTCTTCGTGCGCGACGAAGGAGCCGGGATCATGAACCCGAGTAACCTTTTCGTTCCGTTTTTTACCACCAAACCCGGCGGCTCCGGTATCGGACTCGCGCTCAGTCGCCAGATCGCGGAGGCCCACAACGGTTCTCTCACCCTGGCCAACCGGACCGATCGCACCGGCGGCGAAGCGCTCCTCAGGTTGCCTCGTTAGGGCCGAACAAATCCTCCGCGCGACCGCGTCGTCTCGCTTGTCATCCCGAGCCGGCGAAGCGCGGCGAGGGACCTCCCACGGTGCGATCGATTCTCTCTCCGCCTAACGACCGGATCCGGGAGTGAGTTTTTTCCTGTGGCGAAAGCCGCTCGACGCTTGCGGGGTCCCTCGCCGTCTGCGCGGCCCGGGATGACAGCCCTAGCAAGCGTCCCGTAAGTGGGACGACCCAATCCCAGCCGCGAGGCGAAAGACGGCCGACATAAAATCGAGTGTAGACTATAAGCTGGTCAAAATAAGCAGCTTACAATTATTAAAATCCGATGGCACGCCCATTGCAATAGGGGTTGGCGCTTCAGAAAGAATATCTGAATCCAAACCTGAGATCGAACGCATCTCAACAGAACAAGCAGAAAAAGAATATGAAAACCACCACTCACATCCACCGTCCCAACCACCAAACGAATTCCGACCCGCGCGCCGCGCGCTTCGGACGGAGCTTCCCGGCCGTCGACCAAGCCTACCAGGGAGCCTCGCTCCTCGGCAGCTGCGGGACACCCGCCAGGTTCAACCGGGAGGCGCCCTTCTTCGAACTTAGCAACCGCTATTTCGCCCAGGAAGCGCCCCGCGGATTTGCCCTCGACGCTGCCGTCTTCGGCGCGCTCATCCTCTCCGCCCTGCTCCCGATCGTGAACGGCGCCCAAGCCGTCGCCACCCTCATCCACACCGCGGGCGTGCTCTAGGCACCCGGTTAGGCCACCATATGCAACAAAGCTTCGAAGTGATTGCCGGCGCCAAGCCCGCGCGCGCTCCGGGCTTTACACCCGTCACCTCGTCCATGGATGTCCCGCGCCCTGATGTCGCCCGCAAGAAAAAGAAAAAGCGGTTGATTATCGCCGGCGCCTCCATGCTCGGGCTGATCTTTATCACGGTGTTGGTCTCGCGGTTAAAGCCAGCGGCGGTCAGCGTCGACCGGGCCGCGGTTTGGGTCGACACGGTTAAGCGCGGGCCGATGCTGCGCCAGGTGCGCGGACTCGGCACGCTGGTGCCGGAGGACATCCGTTGGATCGCCACGAGCAAGGAAGGTCGGGTCGAAAAGATCGTCGTTAGGCCGGGAGCGAAGGTGCAGCCCGAGACCATCATCCTCGAGCTCTCCAGCCCTGATTTGCAACAGTTGGCGCTCGACGCCGACTCCGCCGCCACGACCGCGGAGGCGGAGCTGACCACGCTGCGGGCCACGCTCCAGCGCGAGCTCCTCAGCCAGGAGTCCACCACCGCCCAAGTTCACTCCGAATACCTCCAAGCCAAAATGGAAGCGGAGACAAACGACCATCTGAAGAAGAACGGCCTCATTGCCGATCTCGAATATAAAACTTCGATCATCAAACGGGATGAACTCCAAAACCGCGACGAGATCGAGAACAAACGGCTCGTTTTCGCCGGCGACTCGATCGAACCGCAGCTCGCAGCCAAACAGGCCAACGTCAGTCAGCTCAAAGCGGCCGCCCAGTTGAAAGCCCGCGACGTGGAAGCGCTCCACGTCAAAGCCGGCATGGAAGGCGTGCTGCAACAGCTTCCGGTCGAAGTCGGCCAGCGCGTGACTGCGGGAACCAATCTCGCCCGTGTCGCCGACCCGAAGAAACTCAAGGCTCAGATCAAAATCGCCGAGACCCAGGCGAAAGATATTCAAATTAACCAGCCCGCGTCGGTCGATACCCGCAACGGGATCGTCAACGGACACGTCACGCGGGTAGATCCAGCGGTTGACCAAGGAACCGTCACAGTCGACGTCGCACTCGATGGCGAATTGCCAAAAGGCGCTCGTCCCGACCTGAGCGTCGACGGCACGATCGAACTCGAACGCCTCGACAACGTCCTCTACGTCGGCCGGCCTGCCTTCGCTCAGGATGGTGCGACCGTGGGCGTCTTCAAGCTCACGGACAACGGCGAAGCCAATCGGACGCCGGTCCGTTTCGGCCGCACCTCGGTCAATACGATCGAAATCCTGAGCGGCTTGAAGGAAGGCGACCAGGTCATTCTTTCCGACACCAGCGCCTACGATTCGCACGACCGAATTCGGCTAAACTAACGACTAACGAATTCTTTAACCACCAACCACAACACAACATGAATAACGGCAACAACACACTCATCCACCTCGACGGCGTGACTAAAGTCTTCCTCACCGATGAGGTCGAAACGCACGCACTTTCGGGCATCCATCTCGACATTCGCACCGGCGAATACGTCTCCATCGCGGGCCCGTCCGGTTGTGGAAAATCGACGCTGCTCTCAATTCTCGGGCTGCTCGATACGCCCTCCGACGGGAGCTACTCGCTGAAGGGGGGCGAAGTCGCGAACCTCTCGTTCCCGGAGCGTGCCCGGATCCGCAACCGCGAGATTGGATTCATCTTTCAAAGCTTCAATCTGATCGGCGACCTGACCGTTTACGAGAACGTCGAACTGCCCCTGACCTATCGCGGAATGGGTGCGAGCGAACGGAAGACTTTTGTGAATGAAGCCCTCGAACGCGTCGGCATGGCCCATCGCGTGAAACACCTGCCGAGCCAGCTTTCGGGTGGCCAGCAACAGCGCGTCGCGGTCGCCCGCGCCCTCGCCGGCAAGCCGGCCATCCTCCTGGCCGACGAACCGACCGGCAACCTCGATTCGCGCAACGGCGAAGCCGTCATGGATCTGCTCAAGGAATTGCACGCCGGCGGCGCCACCATCTGCATGGTCACGCATGACCAGCGTTTCGCGCAGCACGCCGATCGCACCATTCATTTGTTCGACGGCCGGGTCGTCGAGGACAAAATCGCCGCCTAACGGGGAGCCGGGAACGATGCGTTGGAAGGGTCTCAACGACGGATCGATCAAAACGCTCCTCATCCACGGCCTGCTCGTAGGCAACATTGCCGTTGCCTGGTTTCCGGGTAGCGCACGCGTCTCACGTGCTGGTTTCCGGCGTCCCGCCGAAACGAACTTTCCTTCCAATACTAAATTTCTCGAAAAGTTCGCGATGACGAGGACGTCATCGCCAGCAGGCGAGCCGCCGCGCTAACTCATACCAAAACATGCTCCAGGACCTGCGGCACGCACTTCGCCTCCTTTTCAAGAACCCGCTCTTCGCGCTCGTCGGCATTCTCACCCTGGCGCTCGGCATCGGGGCCACCACCGCGGTCTTCACCCTCGTCAACGCGCTCCTCATCAAGCCGCTGCCCTACGAGGATCCGGCGCGACTCGTCCTCCTCTTCGAGCATTTCAAAGATCAGCATCTCGACACCATCCCGGTCTCGCCGCCCGAATTCCTGGAATACAAGGCGCAGCTCAAGAGTTTCGATAAGCTGGCCGCTTTCAACACCACGACCTACAACCTGACCGAGGGCGATCTGCCGGAACGCATCTTCGGTGCGACCGTCTCGGCCGATCTTTTCCCGTTGTTAGGCGTGCAGCCGATTCGCGGCCGCACCTTTCGCCCGGAAGAGAACGCGGTCGGGCGGGACGACGTCATCGTGATCAGCGAACGGCTCTGGCGCCGCAAGTTCGATCGCGACCCTCGCGTCCTCGGGAGCAAGCTGATGGCAGACGGCAAGGCTTTCACCGTCGTCGGCATCATGCCGGCGAGCTTTGAATTCCCGCTCCCGCTCTTCAACGTCACCGGCGCGCAATTCGGCGAGCAGGCCGACATCTGGCAGCCGCTCGGCTTTACCGATCAGGAAATGAAGCGGCGCGGCTCGCGCAGTTACGGCGTGATCGGCCGCCTCGCGCCGGGCGTTTCCGCGCAACAGGCGCAAGCCGAGCTCGAGACAGTCGTGCGGTCAATGCGCCAGCGCTTCAAGGACAACTACCCGCAGACTGATAGCTTTGGCGCCACCCTCTATCCGCTCAAGGAACAGGTTGTCGGCGGGATGAAACCGCTTCTCCTGATCCTGTCCGGCGCGGTCGCACTCGTTCTCCTCATCGCCTGCGCCAATCTCGCCACCATGTTGCTCGCTCGCGCCAGCACGCGGGAGCGGGAAATGGCGATTCGCGTCGCGATCGGGGCAAGCCGCGCGCGACTGCTCCGCCTGAGCCTGACGGAAAGTGTGCTCCTCGCGATTCTCGGCGCATCCGCCGGCACGCTCCTCGCCATCTGGGCGATTGACCTGGTGAAATCTATCGGCACCCAGACCATTCCGCGCCTCGGCGAAGTGCATCTCGATTCGACCGTCCTCCTCGTCACCCTGCTCATCGCTGTAGTCACGGGCATCGCTTTTGGCATCGTCCCCGGCCTCGCCAGCAGCAAGCTCGATCTGACCGAATCGCTCAAGGAAGGCGGACGCGGCTCCACTTCCGGCCGGCGTCACAACCAGCTGCGCAACGCACTTGTTATCGTCGAAGTCGCGCTCGCGCTCGTCCTTTTGACAGGGGCGGGCCTGCTGCTCAAGAGTTTTGTTAGGCTGGGGAACGTCAATCCTGGATTCAATCCCGACAACGTGCTGACGGCGGAGCTTTCCCTGCCGGCGCTGCGCTATCCCGACAAATCCGCACAGGTCAATTTCTTCTCCGAGCTCGAGCGGCGCGTGGCCAATCTCCCCGGCGTGACCCACGCCGGCTTTACGATTATTTTGCCGATGAGCGGGATTAACAGTGATTCTTCCTTCAATATCGAAGGGCGGATAACAGATGACAGCCATCCCGGCCCGGACGAGGAGATTCGACTCGTCTCAGCCGAATACTTCCGCACCCTCGAGATCCCGCTGGTGAAGGGCCGCTTCTTCACCCAGGCGGACAAACTTGATTCGCCACCGGTCGTCATGATTAACCGCGCCCTGGCGGAACGTTACTGGCCTAACGAGGAAGCGGTCGCCAAACGGATGCAGCTTCCGACCCGGGAAGGACCGGTCTGGGCCACGATCGTCGGGATCGTCGGAGACCTGCACCATCGCGGCCTCGATCAGCCGGTGAAGCCGGAGTTCTACGTCCCGCTCGGGCAGGCGCCCTATCCGTCCGTCATTCTGGCAGTCCGCAGCAACCTGGATCCAGCCAGCCTAACGAGCGCGATTCGTCGCGAGGTCCAGGCGATTGATCCGACTCTTCCGATTGCCCATGTCCGCACCCTCGGGCAGGTGATCGCCGATTCGATCGCGCCGCAGCGGCTCTCCGTCGTGCTCCTGACCGTCTTCGCGGGGCTTGCTCTGGTCCTCGCTTCCATCGGCATCTATGGAGTGATGTCGTTCCTCGTCGTGCAACGGACGCACGAGATCGGGGTGCGGATGGCTCTCGGCGCGCAACGCGGCGATGTCCTGCGCCTCGTCATTTCGCAGGCCGGCGTCCTGATCGGCGCCGGCACCGTCATCGGGTTGATCGTGGCGCTGCTGAGCAGTTCGGTCCTGCGCTCCGTGCTCTACGCCACGAGCGCACTCGACCTGTCGACCTTTTTCATCGTCACGCTCACCCTCGCGTTCGTCGCTTTTCTTGCGAGCTACATTCCAGCCCGCCGCGCCACGCGCGCCGACCCAATGATCGCTTTGGGAAGAGGTTGAAGATGAAAAGCCTTATGCGCGCGTTAGAAAACTCTGGATCCGGGGAGCGCGGGCGCCCCGCCCGCTGTGTCACGCGCCTCGCGTGCTCCCCAGCAAAGATCACCTGATGCTTGCTCCACTAATCAAACTCAACCACGTCGAACGCTCCTATCCGTTAGGTAAACAGCAGTTCTTCTACGTCCTGCGCGACATCAATCTCGAGGTCGAGAAAGGCGACTTCGTTTCCGTGATGGGACCCTCGGGCGCGGGTAAATCGACCCTGCTCCATCTCATCGGCATGCACGACTTCGGCTGGACCGGCGAATACTTCCTCGACGAAGCGGCCGTCCATCGGCTCAAGCCGAAAGAGCGCACCATCCTGCGCAACGAGCAGATCGGGTTCGTTTTCCAAAACTACAACCTGCTCGATGACCTGACGGTCTACGAGAACCTCGATATTCCGCTTTCCTATCGCCGCTACAGCAAATCCGAGCGGACCGCGCTCGTCGGCGACACGCTCGATCGCTTCTCGATCGTCGGGAAAAAGGATCTCTACCCGCGCCAGCTCTCAGGCGGACAGCAGCAGCTTGTCAGCATCGCTCGAGCGATCATTGCGAATCCGAAGCTTATCCTGGCCGATGAGCCGACCGGCAACCTCCACTCCAGCCAGGCCGACGAGATCATGCAGCTCTTCAAGAAGCTGAATGGCGAAGGCGTCACCATTGTTCAAGTTACTCACTCCGAAACCAATGCCGCCTACGGTAATCGCATCATCCAGCTGCGCGACGGCTGGATCGTGAAATGAAAATGAACTGGGCCGCGAATCTTCCGGGTAGCGCACGCGTCTCGCGTGCTGGCGACGGCGTCCTCGCCGTCGCGGACTTTAATTCCCCTTCCCGGACCGTCGCAAAGTCCGTCCCGGTGAGACACCGCGACCAGCACGCGAGACGCTTCCGCTACCCAGCCACAACCACGTCACATCAAACGAACCACTGCATATGAAAAACCTCTTCACCATCTCCACCATCCTCGTCGCCACCATGCTCACCGCCGTCGCCTCGACTGAGGATAACGTTCACGAAACCCGCGCGGCCAAACCGGGCGGCCAGCTGGTCGTTGAGGTCGACTTTGGTTCGATTAACGTCGCGCCGGGCGACAACGACAAGGTCGTGATCGCTGCCTACCGTAAGATCTCGGCCTCCTCCAAAGCGAAGGAGGAAAAATATTTCAAGGAAGTCCCCGTCACGATTACGACGGAAGGCGACAAGATCATCGTGCGCGCGATCCGGAATAACGAATCGTTAGGCAGGCAGTTCTGGCACATGATGGGGCGCACCCACCAGGAGGGGCGCTACACGATCAAGGTCCCGGCCAGTTTCAGCGTCGATCTCGACACCTCGGGCGGCGACATCTCCGCCCACGGGCTAACCGGTAACATCAAGACCGATACTAGTGGCGGTGATCTCAATTTCTCGCAGATCCATGGCGACATCCACGGTGACACAAGCGGAGGCGACATCATCGCCCAGAATTGTGATGGCGTGACTAATCTCGATACGAGCGGCGGCCGAGTCGAAGTCACCGGTGGTCGCGGCGCACTCAGTGTCGACACATCGGGCGGCAACGTCACCGTGCTGAATCGCGTCGGCGACACGAAAGTGGAAAGCAGCGGCGGTAAACTCCGGCTTGGCAACATCAGCGGCAAGCTGAAGGCGGAAACTTCCGGCGGCTCGGTCTCCGCCATCCTCTCTTCGCCGGTGGCGGGCGACGTGCGTCTTGAGACCTCGGGCGGTAGCATTACCGTCGTCACTCCACCGAACGCTGCCCTCACAATCGACGCCGATACCAGCGCGGGGAGCGTGCGCAGCGATCTGCCCATCTCGCGCAGCAACTCCGGGAGCGATTCGCTCAAGGGCACGCTCAACGGCGGCGGCACCAAACTTGTCCTGCGCAGCAGCGCCGGTTCGATCGATATCGTCTCGGCGGACAAGGAAACCGCCCAGCAATGAGCTTTGGCCTGGGGGAGCGCACGCGACTCGCGTGCTCTGCCTGGCGACCCGCCTGGCAGCCTTGAACGCGCGCAGCGCCGGAAACAAGAGAATTTCCGGCGAGTCCCCGGCGCTCCCCAGAGAGATATCCGCGCCTGACGATGAACCGCGTATATGATCGCTGATCTTCGCTACACCATCCGGCAGTTGATCAAGAATCCCGGGTTCGCCGCCGTCGCCATTCTCACCCTCGCGCTCGGGATCGGGGCCAACACCGCCATCTTCACGGTCGTCAACGGCGTCCTCCTGCGACCGCTCTCTTATCCGCAGCCGGAGCGACTGGTCACATTTCAATCCAACCAGTCCGCGCCCGAGCTGGATGATGTGCGCGAGCAAAGCCGCTCTTTCGCGAGCGTCGGTGGAGTGGGCGCGCAGGCCGCGGATTACACCGGCGGCGCCGAGCCGGTGCAGATCGAACTCGGCCTGACTTCGGGCGATTTCTTCCAGGTCCTGAAGGCGCGCGCGCAGCTCGGGCGAACCTTCGATGCGGGGAAAAATGGAAACGTGCCGATCTCGCTGCAGCGCTGGGAGCTTCTCGGCCAGGCGGACGACGTTCCGGAATAATGTGGGTCAGGCGACGTTCTTCTCCGCGACGCGGGCGAGCAGCCAGCAAAGGTCGGAGAGCCGGTTCAGATAACGCAGGATTTCGTTGCTCGAATGCTCGGTGCCGTCGAGCGCGGCAACGCGACGCTCCGCCCGGCGACAAACCGTGCGCGCGACATCGAGCGCGGCTCCTAAGGGGGTGTTGCCGGGCATGGCCCAGCCTTTGCCGTAGAGTGTTTTGTCCTTTTCGAGTTGATCGATCGCGGCGGTCAGGCGGTCGACCATGGCGACGGTCGTTAGGCCATATCCATCCTTTTCGTAACGCGCCAAGTCCTCCGGCGCCGTGGCCAGTTCGCCCATCACGGTGACCAGCTCCTTTTGTATCGAGAGAATCTGTTCCGCGACCACCGACCCACCAGCGGTGGCGCGGACGACGCCCAGCGCGGCGTTCAATTCGTCCACGCAGCCATAGGCGTCGACCCGCGCGTCGGTCTTGGAGACACGCTTGCCATACATGAGCGAGGTCTGTCCGGCGTCGCCGGTTTTGGTTGCGATCGACATTCTGAAATTGTAGCCGGGGTCGTTGACCCCGGCCACGAGAACATCCGCGGCGATCGGCTGTAACGTCGCTCACACGCCGGGCGGCCGGGGACAGCGTCCCCGGCTGCAACGACGGTTTTAAAAAAACGATTCGCCTATCCAAGCGCCGGTTGGGCTCCCGGCTCTTCCATCAGCGGGGCGCCCACCTGCTCGCCGAGCTCGACGAGCTTGATTTCGCGCACGGCCGGGAAGCCGGTGCCGGCCGGGATGAGATGACCCATGATGACGTTTTCTTTGAAGCCGCGCAGCCGATCGACTTTGCCTAACGTCGCCGCCTCGGTCAGAACGCGGGTGGTGTCCTGGAACGAAGCCGCGGAGATGAAGCTGTCGGTCTCGAGCGAAGCTTTGGTGATGCCGAGCAAAACAGGCGTCGCTTCCGCGGGCTTGCCGCCCTGGTCGACCACCTTTTTGTTCTCCGCCTCGAAATCGAGTCGATCGATCTGGTCGCCCCAGAGGAGCGAGGTATCGCCCGGGTCGGTGATCTTCACCTTGCGGAGCATTTGCCTAACGATGATCTCGATGTGCTTGTCGTTAATTTCCACGCCTTGGAGGCGGTAGACTTCCTGCACTTCGTTGACGAGGTGCTCCTGCAGATCCTGCGGTCCGCAGACCTCGAGGATTTCGTGCGGAACCACCGGGCCTTCAGTCAGCTGCGAGCCCTTCTTCACGAAGTCGCCCTTGAAGACGATCATGTGCTTGTTCATCGGAATGAGATGCTCTTCTTCGGCGCCGGTTTCGGTATCCGTGAGGATGAGCTTCCGCTTGCCGCGGACCGTGCCGCCAATGTCGACGATACCGTCGATCTTCGCGATCTCGGCGTTGTCTTTCGGACGACGGGCTTCGAAGAGTTCGGCCACACGCGGCAGACCGCCCGTGATGTCCTTGGTCTTCGCGACCTTTCGCGGCGTCTTGGCGAGAAGGGCGCCGGCGCGAATCTTGTGATTCGCTTCGACGATGACGTGCGCGCCAGCCGGGATCGAGTAGCTGGCAGCCACTTCGCCGTTGTCGCCCACGATCACGATCTGCGGATGCAGGTCTTCCTTGTGCTCGATGATGACCGTGCCCATGAGGCCGGTCGCTTCGTCGACCTCGCGTTTCATGGTGACGCCGGCGATCATGTCGCGGAATTCGATCTTACCGCTCTTGTCGGTCAGAATCGGCACGTTGTACGGATCCCATTGCACGAAGGTCTCGCCCTTCTTCACTTTGCCGCCGTCGGCGACGGAGATGACCGAACCGATGACGATATTGTAGCGCTCGATTTCGCGGCCCTCTTCGTTGTGCAAGCTGACCGAGCCATTCTTGTTCAACGCGATCCAGTTGCCGTCGAGCGACTGCACCGTGCGCAGATCGTTGAACTGCACCTGGCCATCGTTCTTCGACTTGATGATTGGCTGCTTGAAGGTCTGGCTTGCCGTGCCGCCGATGTGGAACGTCCGCATCGTCAACTGCGTGCCGGGCTCGCCGATTGATTGCGCGGCGATGATGCCGACTGCTTCGCCGAGTTTCACAAACTGACCGGTGGCCAGATTGCGGCCGTAGCAATACGCGCAGACTCCGCGACCTGTTTCGCAGCTGAGGACGGACCGAATCTTGAGGCTTTCAACGCCGATCTTCTCGATCGCAGCCGCGGTCGGCTCGTCGATCATCTGGTTGGCCTTGATCACTTTTTTCTTCGTCACCGGATCGACGATCGTTTCGCAACTGACGCGGCCAACGATGCGGGTCGAGAGATCGACCACTTCTTCGTCGCCTTCGTAGATCGACTTGACCGTGATGCCGTTGACCGTGCCGCAATCCATTTCGTTGATGATCACGTCCTGCGACGCATCGACCAGTTTACGAGTGAGGTAGCCGGAGTCGGCAGTCTTGAGCGCGGTGTCGGCCAAACCCTTACGGGCGCCGTGGGTGGAGATGAAATACTCGAGCACGGTCAGACCTTCGCGGAAGTTCGAGGTAATTGGGCGTTCGATGATTTCGCCGGAAGGCTTGGCCATCAAACCGCGCATACCGGCGAGCTGTTTCACCTGCTGCCGGTTACCACGCGCGCCGGAATCGACCATGAGGAAGACCGGGTTCAGTTCCTTACGACCCTCGTTATGCTCAAGAGTGCGGAACATGACGTTGGAGATTTCGTCACCGGCGTGGGTCCAGATATCGATGATCTTATTGTAGCGCTCGCCATCCGTGATGATGCCTTTGCGATACTGCTGCTCGACGAGCTTGATCTGCTTATAAGCGTTCGCGAGCTGGAGCTCTTTCTCCTTCGGAATGATCATGTCGGAGATACCGATGGAAACGCCGGCCTTGGTCGCTTCGCGGAAGCCGAGTTCTTTCAGCTTGTCGAGCGTCTCGACGGTGCCGTCCTGACCGGCCACCTGGTAGCAACGCCAGATAATGTCGCTGAGTTGCTTCTTGCCCGCGGCCTTGTTGAAAAAGCCGAGTCCGTCCGGCCAGATCTCGTTGAAGATGACGCGGCCCGCGGTCGTTTCCATGACGCGCGTTTCCTTGTCGCCGTAAATGGTGTCCTTACCGAAATCCGGGTTCTTGAGCCGAATCCGATCGTGCGTTTTAACGGCGCCATCGGCCATCGCGAATTCGACTTCGGTTGCATTATCGAAAAGAGGTAAACGCGTTTCGACGGCCGCACCGGCGGCGCGCCGCGGATTTTGCGTCAGGTAATAACAGCCGAGCGTGATGTCCTGCGAAGGAGTCGTGATCGGCTTGCCGCTCGAAGGCGAGAAGATGTTATTCGGCGCGAGCATGAGCATGCGCGCTTCCATCTGCGCCTCAACCGAGAGCGGAACGTGCACAGCCATCTGGTCACCGTCGAAGTCCGCGTTGTAAGCGGTGCAGACGAGCGGGTGAATGCGGATCGCTTCGCCTTCGATCAGGAGCGGCTCGAAAGCCTGGATCGAAAGGCGATGGAGCGTGGGCGCGCGGTTCAACAAAACCGGGTGGCCTTTGGTCACCTCTTCGAGGATGTCCCAGACTTCCGGGGTCTGGCGCTCGATCATCTTCTTCGCGCTGCGCACGGTGTGCACGTAGCCAAGATCTTTGAGGCGACGAATGATGAATGGCTCGAACAAAACGAGCGCCATCTTCTTCGGCAGACCGCACTGGTTCAGCTTCAGCTCTGGACCGATCACGATAACCGAACGGCCGGAGTAATCGACGCGCTTGCCGAGCAGGTTCTGACGGAAGCGTCCACCTTTGCCCTTGAGCATATCGCTGAGGGACTTCAGTGGGCGATTGCCGGCGCCAGTGACGGCGCGGCCGTGGCGACCGTTGTCAAACAACGCGTCCACAGCCTCCTGGAGCATGCGCTTTTCATTCCGGATGATGACGTCCGGCGTCTTCAGCTGGAGCAGGTTCTTGAGACGGTTGTTCCGGTTGATAACGCGGCGATAGAGATCGTTGAGATCCGACGTCGCGAAACGGCCGCCTTCAAGCGGCACAAGTGGGCGCAGGTCCGGGGGGATCACCGGGAGCACGTCGAGCACCATCCAATCCGGACGGGCATGCGAGGACGCAAAGCCCTGCACGAGCTTGAGGCGCTTCGCCAGCTTCTTGCGGATCTGCTTGCTCTTCGTGTTACCCATCGCCTCTTCCAACTCTTTGTTAAGCTTGTGAAGATCGATCTCGGCTAGAAGCTTCTTCACGGCTTCCGCGCCCATCCCGGCGACGAAATCGTCACCATACTGCTCCTGCGCTTCGCGGTATTCCGCTTCGTTCAGGAGCTGAGTCTTGGTCAGCGGCGTGCTTCCCGGATCGATGACAATGTAATCCTCGTAATAGATGACGCGCTCGAGCTGACGCGCGCTCATGT
>JALYOR010000098.1 GCA_030856765.1 Verrucomicrobiota bacterium
CAGAAAGACCGCGCGCCAAGTCTTATCTAGAGTCGTCGGCACCAGTAGCCGCCCAAACACCCCCGAGATCCCCGGCACCTTCCCGCTCAGCACGGTTGCGATCAGACTGGCCAGCCCGATCAGCACCCCGCCCACGATCGGATTGAGAAGCGAGTAATGATTCATCGGTGCGCGCCGGTTTTCCAGTCGCGCAGGTAGCCGCTCAGGTCAACAAACGCAAAGACCCTTGAGAGCGAGCGTTATAGTCAGGCAGGCAATAATGTAAGAGACTTAGCGGCCGTGCGGACCTCCCACCGCCGCCCCGACAAATCCATCCCGCGGCGTGCCCGGCCAAAACGCCGAGAGCGAGGAAAAAGAACCAGGGCGTGAAAAGAAAAGCCGCCGAGCCCAGCGCGGCCATCGTCACCAGGCCACGGATCGCCCCCCAGAAGACAAAAGTCGCGATCAGCGCCAGCGCAGGAGGGAAAAGCGCTTGAGCGGCACAAAGACATATTTCCCCGGCGCCGAATGTAAGTCGGAGAGAGTCAGCTCTCGTTTTCGTTTGGTAGCGTCGTTCATCGAATTTCGCAAGCCAGGCTACCGAGAACAAACCGAGACGGCTGGGCGTCTGAGAACGGAGATAAGAGTTCTCCAGAGCGTTCAAACGTTTCGGCGATAAGCGAGGCGATGTGCTCGGGCCTGCCGCGCCACGTGGGAGCGCCCGTCGACCAACGCCAAGCCGGGTCAGGTGGCGCGGGCTTTATACTTGTGGGGATGGCGGTCCTAGACCGCCGCTACACCGACGGCGCGGCGATCAGGCTTCGGCCAAGTTCGAGCTTAACCACTCCTCGGTGGACTCGACGGGTGAATCGGGCGCCCACAAGGCCGCACGCTCCGGATGGTAGCGCGAACCGATCGGGATGGAGTAGTCATCCTCGTGCTCGTATTCGCGCTCGCGCTTAAGCAGTTTGCGGAAGGTCTGGATGGCAGGCGACGGCTGGTGTTCGGTCCTGTAGATCCGCCCCGCAAACGCGTCGATCAGGTCGCTGCGATAGCGAGCGTGGACGAAGGTGGCGAAGGCGAAGGGCTGCTCCCAGAAAAGGTCGACCATGTCCTCGAGGCAATCGATCCCTTGTTCGCAGAAGAGCATGTGCTCGGCGAAGGGGTTCTCGTCCTCGCGCCGTTCGCCGCGCAGGTAGGAGATGACGTGCGGGATGGCAAACTCCGCCTCACGCATGGTGGCGGAGAGGCCGAAGGAAAAGATCGGGTCGATGAAGCGATGGGCGTCACCGATGCAGATGAAGCCTTTGCCGCAGAAGCGCCGCACTTGATAGGAATAATTAGGGATGACGTGGACCTTGTCGATGACCTCATAGCCGGCGATGCGGCGGGCGAGGTCGGGGTTAATCTGCGGCAGATAGTCGAGGAAGAACTCCTGCGGTGTTTGTCCCGACTCCTGGAATTTCGCCCGCGGGACGACCAGGCCGAGGCTGGTGACTTCGTCGTCGACCGGGATGAACCAGGACCAGTGATATTTTTTCTCGTAGAAGATGATGGTGTTACCGGGCGCCGTCTCGCCTTCGGTCCCCTCGTCGCGGAGCGCGCCGCGGACGTGGGCGAAGAAGGCGATCTGTTTGTCATAGGCGCCGACATATTTCGGACCGGTGATCTTTTGGTTACCGAGGAAGGTGGCCATCCCCGAACAATCGAGGACGACGGTGGCCTCGATATCTTCCATCCGGCCATCGGGGTGGCGCATGGTGACGCCGCGCACGCCGCCGTCTTCGCCCAAAAGGGCTTTGACCGCGCTGCCGTGCACGAGCTGGGCGCCGCGCTTCGCTGCGGTGTCGATCATCATGCCGTCAAAGTCACTCCGGCGAACCTGCCAGGTCGAGCCGTTTTGAAGTTCCCAATTGGCGTCCCGGGCGGCGACCGGGATGAACCACGAGTTGTTGCCGTCTTTCCCGTAGACGCGGACGCCGTGCTTCACGGGATAGCGCCGGGCCATCATTTCGTCGGCCAAGCCCAGCCGGCGGAGCACGGCGGCGGCTTCACCGGTCATCGACTCGCCGATATGGAACCGAGGAAATTTCTCTTGCTCGAGGATGATCGGTTTGATCCCTTCCTTGAGGAGGAACATGGCCGCGGCTGATCCACCGGGACCGCCGCCGATAATGAGGACATCAGTTTTCATAGTAGTAAATGTAAGCAATGATCCGGCCATCTGCTCCGGGCGAAGCCTGTTCCGAACGAGCGAACTTCATCTTTGAAGATTGGCGCGAAATAGTCAAACGATATTTGACTTATTAAGGCGCATTTTTTCTGCTAACTTATGGTCGTGAGGAAAGAACTGCCGGCGTCGCCTGGGCCCAAAAAGGCGCGATTCGGCAGCCGGCGCACGGAGGTGGTGGATCTCTTGCAGCGCGGCATCCACACCGTGACCGAGATGGCGGTCCACCTCGGCTTAACCAATAACGCCGTCCGTTCGCACCTCCTCGCGTTGGAGAGTGGCGGGTTGGTTTGTCGGAAAGGTTCTCTGCCGGGGACGCGTCGACCTCATGAGCTCTATGAGCTGACGCCGAGAGCGCAGAAGTATCTCGCCCAGGCCTCCGCCGCTACTCTCAGCGCGGTGCTCACCGCGATGAAGAACGTGTTACCGGAAGAGGCTCTGCCGGGCTTGCTGGCGGAGAGCGGCGCCGTGCTCGCCTCGCGATTTGGGACAAACGATGCCGAAAAGCCCCTCCATGTTCGTGTGCAAAGCGCCGCGCGGGTGCTGAACTCAATCGGCGGGGCGGCCCAGGTAGTGAAACAGGATGACGAAAGCTTTTGCCTCCTTAGCCAGGGCTGCCCGTTGGCGGGAGTGACCGCCGATCATCCTGAGACGTGCTACATGATCGAGAAGTTCCTCGCCGGCCTCATCCATGCTCCGGTGCGCGAGAACTGCCTCCGCGGCTCGCACCCGCAATGTCGATTTGTCGTCGGCGGCAAGGATAAGCCGATGCCGGGATAGGGATCTAAGGGCGGCGGCTAGTCAGCTCAGTAGCGCCGAATGAGGGGAAGAATGGCCCTGACGTCGGCGGGCTTGAAGGCCCGGCCTTTGGCGCGCTTGTCGGGCGGGGGAAGGTCGCCTGCCCTAACGAGTTCGCCGTTCTTCCAGATCCAGGCGTCCTGGTTGTAGGGGCCGACTTTGCGCGGGTCGCTCCAGGTGTGGATGGAGAGGAGCCGGTCACTCAGGGCGGAGGCGATGTGCATCGGGCCGCTGTCGACGCTGACGGTGAACCGCGCCCGGCGGATGAGCCAGATGAGTTGCAGGATGGTGGTGTGGTTGAAGAGATCGACGCAGTTGTCGGGCACGGGAAGCTGGCGCTTGGTGCGGCCGACCAGGACGACGCGTCGCGGGGCGAGGGCGCGGCAGAGCTCCTCGACGGCCAGGTCGCTGAGGGATTTTTTCCCTCCGCGCGCGAACGGGTGGAGCAGGACGAAGGGTTCGTCTTCGTCGAAACGGTCGAGGTGGTCCCCGGTGGGCAGGGGGAAGCGGAGCGGGCGCTGGATGGGAACGCCGAAGGTTTCGATCAGGGCGAGGTAGCGCTCGACCGCGTGGGCGCTCCGATCGACGGAGGCGGTGCGGCGGTAGAAGAGGCCGGCGCCTTCCCGCGCGTCGCTCATGCCGTAAAACTCCCGCGGATGGCTCATCTTGCCGATGAGGGCGCTGCGGAGGAGGCCTTGGAAATCGAAGGCGACGTCGGGTTGCAAACGTCCGACTTCGCGCAGCCACGGGAGCAGCCGCGTGGACATGCCGAACCCGCCGAGCTCGCCTCGAGGGAAGATGTGGACGTGATCAACACTCCGGTTGCCGCGCAGGAGCGGAGCCCATTCCGGGTTGATGACCCAGGTGATCTTCGCCTCGGGATAAGCGTCCCGGAGAAGGGCAGCGGCGGGCAGGGTGTGAACAATGTCGCCTAACGAACTCGGCTTGATAATGAGGATGGAACGGATGTCGGGATTCAAAGCGAGTGCTTCCGTTTCATTGAGACCACCCGAATGAAGCGCGGCGATCCTTGCTTGTCATCCCGATCCGGCGCAGCGCGGAGAGGGACCTCTCGATTGCAATCAACGCATTTTCTCAGGTGGCCAGGTGAATTGCCATAGAGGGGCCCTCTCCGTCCTTCGGCAGATCGGGATGACAAGCGCCTAACGACCGACGGCGAGCCGGTCGGCGAGGCGATCGGGGAGGCCGGCCTGCCGGATTTTGCGCTGCGCGGTCTCGAGGTCGTACTTGACCCGGCGCTGCTCGACGACGTTGCGGTCGGTGTGGAGGATGGAATAGGCAGCGCGCCAATCGCGGTCGCGCGGCTGGCCGATGCTGCCGGGGTTGATAAAGTATTTTTTCCCGGCAGTAAGGACGATCTGGCCGATGGCGAGGCGGCGGACGGTGTCGTCGCGGACGAAGGCGGTGGGCCAATGGGTGTGCCCGAAAAAGCAGAGAGTGGTGTGCTGATAGGTGAAGCTGGCGATGGCGTCGAGGTCGTTAAAGACGTAGCCCCACTGGCCGGGGGTGTCGAGGGTGGCATGGACGACGGTGAAGTCGCGCACCTGTCTCGTTAGGCGAAGATCCGAGAGCCAGGCTTTCTCGTCGGCTGAGAGCTGGGCGCGGGTCCAGTCGATCGCTTCCTCGGCCAGCTCGTTGAAGCCTTCGCTGGAGCTGATGATGGAGGCTTGTTCGTCGTGGTTGCCTTTCACGACCGGGCATTCGAGGTCCTGAATGATCTTGACGCATTCGCTCGGGCTGGCGTTGTAGCCGACAACGTCGCCGAGGCAAACGAAGTGGGTGCAGCCTTGCGTCTCAGCGTCAAGCAGCACGGCCTCGAGGGCTTCGAGGTTGGCGTGGATGTCGCTGAGAATGGCAAATCGCATCAGGTTGGATGGTTACGGTTGGGTGTCAGGAATCCGGTGATCCAAAGGGATATCGAGCTCTTCTTCGAGAACTTTTAGTCGCGTGAGCAGGGTGGGGAGCCGCTGGTGTTCCCCGCGATCGTAAAGTGCACGCAATTGCTGGTAGGCCTCGCGTTCGTGGCCCTCGGCAAATGATAGCTCATACGCGGCAAAACGCTCGTCATACTCGGGCGCGCCGGGCAGGGCCGCGGCGCGGGCGTAGTAACGGGCGGCGGCGGCGTGATTGTTGAGCTTTTCCTTGTAAAGCCGGGCGAGGGATTCGTAGAGCTGCGGGCGGTCGGGATTGTTCTTGATCCCGCGCTCGAGGAAGTCTTTGCCGAGGGCGAAATATTCCCGCTGCGCTTTCTGCCGCAGGGTGTCGTTAGGCAGGGAGGGATCCTGGACGGCGGCGACGCTCGCATTCCAGGCCATGTGCCAGGCGGCCATATCCCAGAAGAGGATCGAGCGCGGCTGCAGGGTGGTCGCTTCGCGAAAGAGGAGCAGGACGCGGCCCCATTCAGTACGTTCCCAGGCTACGTGGGCCTGGATGAAGACAACGTCAGCGACGAGCGAGCGGAAACCGCTCAGGGCGGCTAGGAAACCGAGCTGGCCGATCTGCTCGCGCAGATCCAGGCCGAGGCGAGCCTGGTGAAAGTAGGCGCTGCGATGTTCGGCGGTAAGGGAGTCTTCGAGCGGCAGGCGCAGACCTCCGAAAATGAGGAGGAGGGCGAAGATGATGCCGCCCCGGATCATAATTCTTTCCCGTGAAAGGAGACCCAGGCAAAGAAGAGGTAGATCGAGGTGTAAACGCAGCCGAGGGCGGCGGTCTTGGCGAAGAGCGCCATCGGGATGGCGGTGCCGGCGACGATGTCGTCGACCAGATTAAAAAGCTGGAGGTCGGGGAAGATGAGCGCGACGAGGGCGAGGAAGACTTTGGCGGGCCAGCCGGCGCCGTGTTCCTGCAACCAATATTCTCGGGCGGTCGCCTGGAGGTGGCCGATGAAGTAAATGAAAACCATCACCACGATGGTGAAGATGTTGGAGGTGGCGAAGGTGGAGATGAAGAGAGTGAGGGAAGCGAGTAGCGCTGCCTTCAGATAAATGACGGCGATGCCGGGGAGAAGATTGGCGGTGAAAGCCGATGCCTTGAGTTCGCGCACCGCCTGCTCCATTTGCTCGGGGCGCAGGCCGGCGGTCTCATGCAGGATTTCGCGGGTGAGCATTTGTTCCCTCACGAAAAGGACGAGGAAGAAGAGCGCGCTCATCGCCAGGACGCTGAGGGCGAGGAGGAGGAGGACGCCAGCGAGCTTGCCGATGAGGTATTCGTAACGCGGGACTGGCTTGGCCAGGATGGTGTAGATGGTGCGATCCTCGAGGTCGCGCGTCAGAAGCTGGGCGGTGGCCACAATGGCGAGGAGCGAAGTGAAGATGCTCATCGCGCCTAACGAAACATCTTTCAAAACCTGGAATTCCTGCTGAAAACTGAGCCGCGCCATAAAGAGGGAGTTGGCGATGAGGAGGAGGGCAAAGATGAGGAGGAAGTAAAAGATCTTCAGCCTCACCAGCTCGGTGAAGGTGTTGCCGGTGAGGGCGGCGACCCGGGCGAGGGAGAACGCTCGATGTGGGGTCCGTTCCGAGGCGCTCATCTCTCTGGCGCGGGCTTGGTCGCGTCGAGGAACAACCCCTCGAGCGTGGTCTGGGGTTGCCGCTGTTCGACCAAGCGGGTGCTGGATTTCTCGAGGAGAGCGCTGATTTGGGCGAGGACTTCCGGGGTGGCGTTCTCCAGGATGAGTTCGGTCTGGTTCTCGATCGCGAGCAGGTCCTCGACCCGGCCTTCCCTGACGAGAACGCCATTGGCCAGGATGCCGACCCGGTCGCAAATTTCCTGGACCTGGGCGAGGAGATGCGAGGAAAGCAGGACGGTGATGCCGCGTCGTTTCAGGTCGAGAATCAGGTCGCGAATTTCACGCGAACCGGCGGGGTCGACGCCGGCGGTTGGTTCGTCGAGCACGACCAGCTTCGGTTCCTGGATGAGGGCCTGAGCGAGGCCGATGCGTTGCAGCATGCCCTTCGAATATCCGCCGAGCCGGCGATCGCGCGCGTTTTGCAGACTAACGAGTTCGAGCAATTCATCGATCCGCGCCCGCAAGGCCTTGCCGCCGAGGCCGCAGAGCTTGCCGTAGAATCGGAGCGTTTCCTCGCCCGTCAGGTATTTGTAAAAATATGGATTCTCGGGCAGGAAACCGACCGCTTCCCGGCTTCCCACTTCGCGGCTGTCGCGTCCGAAGATTTTCGTCGAACCGGAGGTGGCGGTGACGAGGCCGAGGATGATTTTCAAAGTGGTGCTTTTGCCCGATCCGTTAGGCCCGAGCAAGCCGTAAACCTGGCCGGCGGCGACTTCGAGGCTCAAGTCACGAACCGCGACGAGCCGGGTCCGGCGGAAGGGGATGGGGAAAATCTTCGTGACGTTCTGAACCGTGACGGCGGACTCAGTCATGGCGAATCTCGAAACCGCGGGCCCGAGGTGGTTGCGGCAGAACGGCTTCGGTCTGCTCGCGGATGTGAGCGCGCAGTTCACTCTGGCCGATGGCCTCGACGAAGGGCCGCACTTCGGTTTCCTCGCCGCTGACCTGTAATTCGACCCGGCCATCGGCCAGGTTGCGCACCCAGCCCACGACCTCAAAGCCGGTGGCGATGCGTTTGACGGACCAGCGAAAGCCGACGCCCTGGACGTAGCCCTCGAAGAAAATCTGCAATGCAATCATGGCGCCGGACGCGGTGAAAGGTTGCAGCTTGCGCGGGGAGCCGGTTGGCGCAAGCGAGGTGTTTACGCCTTAGGGTAAACGACCAGGCAAAACTTGTCATCCCACCGACGCAGCCTGCGGGGAGTGAACTGCTAACCCAGGTCTAGTAGTGGAATTCTGGAATCGGACTCGGCTCGGGGAGCGGCTCTGGCGGCGCGACCAGACGCGGGTCATCGGAGTTGAGGTCAAATTGCTCGCCGTGGCTGGCGATGACGGGCGGGGGTGGCAGTTCCTCCGGCGGCGGCGCTAACTTCTCCGCGACGAGGGCGGCTGGCGCGGGCCGAATGTCTTCGCTCGCGACATAACCATTTTCGCCGCCTTGCAGTTCCACCTTCACGTAACCGAAAGAGGGCCGGATCACTTTCATGATCGAGTCGTGCGGGAGTTGCATGTCGGGACCGCTGCCCTGTTGCGGTCCGTAACGATAAAATGGCGTCTGATTGGCGGCGACCGCATACCAACTATCGGTCGTGCCCGAAAAAACCTTGGGCTTGCTCTGCGAAGCGCAACCGGCGGCTAAAAGCGCAGCGGTGGCCAAGGGGATGAGATCGCGCGCTTTCACTTATAGCTGTAAAGGAAGCAAACCCCGGCCGGCTCTCCGGCCACCAAGCGCACTCTGATAAAGTATTCGCCGCTGTTTTCCACAGAAACTCCAGAAGCCGCTTTTGTGCCGGAATTGAATTTTTCTCCGTCGACCGGCGCGCCGGTTTCGTCGAAAACCTCGACCGCCAGCTTTTTCGCCTTATCCGTCCCGCCGGCGGAAAACCAATAGTCGTTGCCGGCGTAAAGGTTGACCGCGATGACTTTACTTTCGCCGGGCGCGAGGGTGCCGGCCCAATGCCCGTCGCGCAGCTTAAAGCCGTCGTTCGAGAAAGCGCCGGCCAGTTCCAAGGCCACCTGCCGGGCAGCGACTTCCTGATCGGTCTCGGCCAGGCTGGTCGCGCCCAGAGCGAGCGTCGCTACGATCGTTAGGCAAAAGGAGGTCGAGCGGCGCATCATTAATCCTTCTTTTGAATCTCATCCATGACCCGATTGACGCTTTCGTTCAGCTTCGTCAATTCGGCGGCGGTGAGCGATTGGCCAAAGGGGGTGGCCACCATTTGCTCAATCGAGCCGAGCTTTTGGTTGACGCTTTTGACGAGCGGATCATTCTGCATGTCCGGAGAAATCTCACCGATTTTCGAGCGGATAAAGCGCAGCAAGTCGGGCTGGCGAAGGACCTGACCGAGGCGTTCGTCGTAATTCTTCGCCACCACGCCGCTCACCACCTGGGTGCCGCGAATCCAGCCGCCGAGACTGACCAGAATGACCAAATCCTGGTCGCGATGCGATTGCATGGAGGCTTTGACCTCGTTTTGGGTCGCCTCCAATTCCTCCTGGAGCGAACTCCATTCCTCGTTCTCGGCGAATTGGTTGATGCTGTTGCCGCGGGCGAGAATATCCTGGCTCACACCCAGCCCCTTGGCCAACTTCACGATGTCGGCTCCGATATTTTTCACCTGCTGCGTATCCTGCGCCTCGACCGCGATGAAGCCGTCAGCGATGAGACCGCCGAGATTGAGCGCGATCTGGGCGCGGGTTTTGTAATTCATCGCGATCGGGCCGCGATAGCGCGAGGCCCAATCCGGCTTGGCGGGTTTGCCGAGCGCCGCGAAAAGCTCACCTGGTGTTGGGATGGTGATCGAGTCGGTTTTGACCGCACGGGCCATCTCGTTCGCCGGCAACCGAGGGGCGGAAGGCGCAGTGGTTGGGCCGCCGGCCGGAGTGGCGGAGACAGACGGCGTCGCCGTGGTGAGGGGAGCAGCGGGCGACGCGCTGGGTCCGGGCGCCGCGGCAGTGCTGCCCACGAGCAGGGCGCAGATCATGAGACGGCCAATTTGCACAAACACGATGCCAGATTATCCGGTCGTCCCGGCAATGCCAGCGGGAAATCTCCTCAGGGCGGACTTTCCGGAGTCGATGTCCTCAACGTGAATCTCCGGCCACTCGGGGGGAGATCTGGCTTTAAATTTCGGACGGGACTCAAACACTCGCGCCGGGTTATTAATCGGAACTGGCGGCGCTAATTTTTTGAGCTGGGTCCAAAGAGGGATTGCGCCTCTGGCGAAGAGCGGCTAATTCCCTAACGATATGTCCGCGACGAGTATCAGCAAAATTCACGCGCGAGAGATTCTCGATTCGCGCGGCAATCCGACGATCGAAGTCGAGGTGCATCTGGAGGGTGGCGGTTTTGGACGAGCGGCGGTGCCGAGCGGGGCCAGCACGGGCGAGCACGAAGCCTGGGAGTTGCGCGACGGCGACAAGAAGCGCTATGGCGGCAAAGGCGTCACCAAGGCGGTCGCGGCGGTCAACGACACGATCGCGCCGGCCCTGATCGGACTCGATGCCCTGCAACAGGCGAAGGTCGACCAGGAAATCATCGAGCTCGACGGGACCCCGAATAAGAAAAAGCTCGGCGCCAACGCATTGTTAGGCGTATCTCTTGCCACGGCCCATGCGGCCGCTGCTTCGGAGAGAGTGTCCCTCTTTCGCTATCTCGGCGGGAGCGAGGCAAACGTCCTGCCGGTGCCGATGATGAACATCCTCAACGGCGGCGCGCATTCCGATGCCCCGATTGATTTCCAAGAGTTCATGATCATGCCGAAGGGCGCCCCGACTTTTGCCGAAGCGCTCCGTTATGGCACGGAGGTTTTCCACGCCCTTAAGAGTGTCCTGAAGGATCGCGGCCTCTCCACCGCGATCGGCGATGAAGGTGGTTTCGCGCCCAAGCTCAAGTCGGCCGAAGACGCGCTCGAATCGATCGCGGCCGCGGTCAAGAAGGCCGGCTACTCGTTAGGCGAACAGATCTTCATCGCGCTCGACGCCGCTTCCTCCGAGTTCTACGACAAGGAGCAGAAGACTTACGTTTTCAAGAAATCCGACGGCTCGAAGCGCTCGGCCGACGAGTTGATCGACCTTTACGAGTCGCTCGCGAAAAAATTTCCCATCATCTCGATCGAAGACGGCTGCGCCGAGAACGATTGGGACGGCTGGAAGAAATTGACCGACCGGCTGGGGGATAAGATGCAGTTGGTGGGAGACGATCTTTTTGTCACCAATGTCCAATTCTTGCGCAAGGGAATCGATCTCGGGGTCGCCAATTCGATTCTCGTGAAAGTAAATCAAATCGGCACACTGACCGAGACCTTCGCCACGATCGATCTCGCGAAACAAAACGATTACACCGCCGTGATCAGCCATCGCTCGGGCGAGACGGAGGACACCACCATCGCCGACATCGCGGTCGCGACCAACGCCGGCCAGATCAAGACCGGCTCGCTCTGCCGCACCGATCGGGTGGCGAAGTACAACCAGCTTCTGCGAATCGCGGAGGAACTGGGTGACAAGGCGGTTTACGGAGGTAAGATGCGATAGTGGACGCCACCGGCTACGGCGATTTAAGAGCGCGACGAGAGGCCACCATCTGGCAACAGATGAATCATGTCCTGCGCGTCCTGCTCTTCATTGCGCTCTGGCTCCTGATCGTCAGTTTTTTCCTTCCGCCCTATAAACGATTGCAGCAAAACCGCGCCGAGATGGAGCAACTCGAGGCGCAATTGACCGAGCAAAAAGCGCTGCTCGCGCGCCACACCAGGGAGGTCACGCTTCTGAAAACCGACCCGACCTACCTGGAAACGATCGCGCGCGACAAGCTCGACGTGATGAAAGAAGGCGAAACGGTCTTTCGCCTTGAGCGACGCCATCCGGCCAAGCGGTGATCAGCCTCGTTACATAGCGAATTCGGCGTCTCACTCCCCGCCGATTTGTCATCCCGATCCGCCGGAAGACGGAGAGGGACCTTTCTCTGGCAGTTCCCGTTGCTACCCGGAGAAAGCGCCGAGCTCACCACTCGTTAGGGCGACGGTTTCGGCGTCGCGGGCGGCGGGTCGAGTTCGAGCGCGATTTTTTGCAGCCGGCTCTTGCCGGGCCCAGCCGGCGCCGTTCGCGCGACTCTCCGGACCAAGGCCAGCGCCGCCTTCTTGTCGTTTGTTTTGATCAGGATGTCGGCTTGTTCCAAGACGGTGCGCAGGATGTCCTCCGGCTTGGTATAGACCGAGCGAGCTTGCTCCAAGTATTCCACCGCCGCAGCCGCGTTTCCGCTCTCTTTTTGCCGCAGCCCGAGATCCTCGATCATCGCGCCATTGGCCGCGCGGGTGGCGGCTTTGCGGGCGGTGGCGAGATAATCGGTCTCGTTGCTTCCAGCGTTCTTAACCGCGAATTCATGATACATCTGCCAGTCGCTCGTCCGCCCATTATCGCGTTTCGCGCCCAGTTGCAGCCACGAGGAATAGGGCCGGTAAAGCGGATCGCCGACCACGACATTCATCCAGGACAAGACCCGCTGCGACATGAAGGCGCTCTCCGCGAGGGTGAAGCCGTGGAGCAGGCGATCGTTCAGAATCTCGAGGTGGGCGGTGAGCTCGAGATATGGCTCGTAGACGTTGCCTAACGCCGCCGCCGCGCCTTTGCTCAGGAGCGGGGCGACCCAGTTGGCATCCGGCGAGCGCAGGGTATTCGCACTGAAGGAATGGATGTGCACCGCCACCGCGCCGGCCGCGAAAGCAAAGCCGGGATCGGTAAACGGGCCGGTCACGCCCCCGGCGTACCAACCGTAATAGAGGGCGCAATCGTTCATCGGAAATCCCGACGGCAGGAGTGTCGAATCGAGGTCGTAAACCGTTGGGATGCCGGCCTGGCGCAGATCTTTCACCACTGTCTTCAGCCATTTGTCTCCATCGGCCAGGCCGCCAGAGGTATTGTTCGCGCCATCGACGTAGGCCCGGCCCCAGAGGCCGGATTTTTCGACCTCGACCGAGTCGGTGATCATTCGCCTGACGATCTGCGCGGTCGGAGCGTCGAGCCGGCCGACCAGCAGGAGCGGCGAAGCGCGCAGTTCGACGATCGGGCGGAAACTTTGGAAATAAGGATTGGCCGTTGGGCCGGAAATCTGACGCGAAAAAAGCCCGAGGACCGACAACTCCGAATCGACCGAGGCGTTGTTTTGGCTGCCGACTTGATTTTGCTCCGGCTGGTCGCCTTCGTAATGCTCGATCGAGCGAATCTTCAGCGGCATTCCCCGCATCAGGGCGACAAAATGGATACTGGTCGAGAGGACGGTGGGATGGCTCGCGGCGTCGGTCTGGAGCTTCCACCATTTTCGCCTGGCAAAGATTTCCCGCAGCGGTTCTGCGATCGATTGATCGTACTCCTGCCGGCTGATCTCCTCTTCGGTCGCGCAGTCGAGGCCGACCAGGTGATCGTTAGGGATGTGTCGCGCCTGCGCGTAAAAGCGGGCCAGGTCGGCGGACTCCGGCGCGGCGCGGTTGTAGACCACAATGGTCGACTGGGCGAGATCCGGGGGATTCTGGGCCAAGGTCGTCGCGCCTAACGAGACGAGAACGAGCGCGCGCAGCCACCACTTCATTTTTCGAAATCAATCTTCAATCCGTCGTAGGCGAGGCCGGCCCCCGGCGGCAGGGTGCTCTCGGCGCTCTGCGGCAGCTCGTGGCAGATATGGGTGAAGAGCGTCCGCCCGGGACGAACGCGTAGCGCCACTTCCAGGGCCTGTCCGATGCTCAAGTGTGTCGGATGAGGCTTGGGCCGGAGGGCGTCGATCACGAGCAAGCGCACTCCTTCAATCTTCCGCGCCACATCATCCGGGACGGCGCTGCAATCGCTCAGGTAGGCGAGCAGCTTCACCCCCTCACGCGCGAACAGGTAGCCGTAGGTTTCCGAATGACCGTGCGGCACCGGCAGCGGCGTGATGGTGGTTTGGCCTAACGAAAACGGACCGCAGATGATGTGCGGTTCCGGTTTCAAATAGCCGGGCCACGGATTTGTGCCGTTGAAGGCGAAGGCGAAAACGCGCTCCAGGTCGGCCATCGTTTCGGCCGAGGCATAGATTGGAATCCGCCCGCCGCGCGGTGCGGCAAAGCGCCGCAAATCGTCGAAACCCATCACGTGGTCGGTGTGCGAGTGGGTCATGATAACGGCATCGACTTGCCAGATATTTTCGCGCAGGCATTGGGTGCGGAAATCCGTGCCGGTATCGACCACATATGAGCCTTCCGGCGTTTCCAGGTAGATCGAAGCGCGGGTACGGTTATCGCGCGGATCGATCGAGCGACAGACCGCGCAATCGCAGCGGATCATCGGCACACCTTGCGAAGTGCCGGTCCCGAGAAAGGTGAGGCGGAGTTGGGGTTGGACGGCGTTCAGAGTCGCAAGTTTCATCTGGCAAAGCGCCGCTCTCA
>JALYOR010000113.1 GCA_030856765.1 Verrucomicrobiota bacterium
CATCGACCGTCTCAGTGGTCTTCGTTCTCCCTGCCGATGTGTTCGATTTGCGCAGCCCTTGTGGTCTCGTCAGTTGTCTGGCCTTTGGCGCGGTCTATTTTCGGGGGCGACAGACTGAGAATGCAAGTGAGCCCGTCCGCTCTACACCGGCCGGGCGGTGAGGAGATAAAGCCAGTTGCCGGCGAGAAGGACGAGGACGCCGACACGGATGAATCGCTTTTCGGTGGGCGACAAGTTGGTGACGCGGACTCTTGGCGCGCATGTTAGCAGGACTAGGACCGCGTAAAGATCGAAGGCGAGGATGGCGCAGTAGGTGACGAAGGCGAGGGGGTTGAAGGAGAAGGAAGCCGCAAAATGCCCTTGTAGGAATTGGTAGGCAGCGCGGGTGGCGCCGCAGGTCAGGCAGGGCAGACCGGTGAGCGCGTGGAAGGCGCATTGCGGCGTGGGCAGCCGCGCCGCGAACCAAACCGTCAGAGCGGCAATTGCGCCTAACGACAACAGCAGCCAGACCAGCTCGTAATCGATCTCTGGTGGGACAAGCGCGCGTCGACGGGCCTGCATGGACGTTTTGAACCGGCTAATGTTGCCCGGTCAACGCCCCGAGGGTGCCAAACATGATCGCCAGAACAAGCCCGCCACCGCAGCAAACGATGACCGGGAGCAGGACGGCGAGGACAGCCTTGCCAGTGGTCGTTTCATGGGCGCGGGCAAGGCCGACGCATTCCAGCACCAAGGCCCATAGGCCCGAGATGAAGCCGCCGCACACCGGCACGATCATGAGCGGGTAGGTCGAGCCGAGGGTGAAGGAGAGGACGCGGAAGGTGGTCTCGTAGGAACGTTTTGCTCCGCCCACCAGCATGAGGCAGAGGTGGAGAATGCCGGCGCCGAGGAAGAGCCCAAGTGCGATAAAAACCGGGACAAAGAGAATGATGAAAATCGTGCCGATGCCGAGGCCCATGATGCCGGCGAGCGCGTTGGTGCGATCGCTCATGAGGCCCATGGAGCTGATGAGGAGGCTAAAGAGAAAGTAGAAGATAAATCCTATGCTGCCCCCGAACACCGCGTAGATGAGCGGCTCGCCGAAACCGCCTTCGGGTTTCATGGCCGAGAACGCGGCCGTGGGGTTGAAGAGGACGAGTTTGAGCGTCTCGAAAAAGGCGGGGAAGAAGCCGAGTTCCTGCCGCCGATCCCAAGGCAGACCGGTTCCAGCGGCGGGCGCGACCGCGACGGGACCGGCGGTTGAGTCGGGCGGTAGTGTGGCACCGGGGACCGAGCCCGGCGGCATCGGAGCGGTGCCGCCGAATTCCGGAATTTGCGCGAGCGGCTGCCAGGTGGTCATCCCATCGCGCCAGCCGAGATCGGTCGGGAGGAACCGGCCGCTGGCCAAGCCCCCCTTCACTTCTTCTTCGGGAAAGCTGCCGAGTTTCGTTTCACCGCGGGCGACGTGGAAGTTGGCCATGCCTGCGTTTTAGCGGGCCGGGAGTCTGGCGTCAATCCCGCAGCGTGATCAGCCTGGCATTTCCTGAAGCCTTGCTCTCACTTCGTCGCCAACTTCTCGCGCCCATGCGGCAGCGTGAGATCGAGCGCTGGACCGATCGAAACACATGCGTCGGGTTGATGGCGTCGTGCGTCGTGCATTTGAAGTGGATGTGATAGACGACTTCGAAGCGGACGAGGGTGCAGAAAAGCCGCTAGTCAGACTCAACGATCCGGTCGCCGAAGAGGTAGCACCGGCTCGTTAGGCGCGTTTCCAATTCGCCGAGCGCGGCGAAAACGCGCGGGCGGCGTGTTCGTCAGCGCGTTGCCTGATGGCGAAGCCGGCTTGATACGAGGTTGTTCACTTTGGCGCAGATGAAGGCGGAGAGCGCCTCCTGTTCTGCTGAGATGTCGTTAGGGAAAAGTTTGGGCTCGCCGCTCCCGGAGGCGCCGGGGGCGCGATCAAACATGCGGCTGACGTCGTCCTCGGAGTTATTGACGATGCGGCTGGTTTCCTTGTCCCAAAAGGACGGGGACGGTGGCCCGGCCGGGGAAGTCCGAATTGTGGCGCGCTTCGCTTCGCTTAGGAATTCGAAGCCGTAGACCGGGCCTCGCTTCGGAGGAAGCGTCGCAGAGAAAGAAAACCGATGTCATGGCGCGAAGCCCCTTGCAAGGCAAGGTCGGCGACGATTTCGCCCATAACGGGAGCGAATTTGAAGCCGTGTCCCGAAAAGCCACCACAGAGGATAAGGCGGGCGTGTTCGGGATGGCGATCGACCACGAAATGACCGTCCGGCGTTAACGAATACATGCAGGGCTTCGCGGCCCGGAAGGTTGCGGTGGCGCCTGGCATCCATTGCTCCATTGCGAGAGTCAACGGTGCGATGTCGCGGGCGGGGTCGACTTCGCGCTCGACGCGCTTCGGATCGGTCAGCGCGCCATGGGAATGGAAGGCCGCCTTCAGGCCATCGCCGAAGTCGGGAAAACCGTAGAGCGGTGCAGGCAAACCTGCGCGATCAAGCAGGAAGGGTGGAAAGTCGGGCGCATCGTAGCCGGGGCCGGCGGGTTCAAACCAGACTTGGACGTTCCGCTGCACCCGCAATTCGACGCCGAGTTTGACCAAGGCTTCTTGGAACCATGGGCCTAACGACAGGACGAGCGCGTAGCTGGTGACGGCGTTCCCGTCGGCGAGGTGGATGACGAAGCCATCGACGGTACTTTCCCATGAGGTCATCGCCGCCTCGAAACGCAGCTCGGCGCCGGCGGCTTCCGCGACCTTGAGATGTGCCGCGACACAGCGCTCGGGATCGAGGACGCCACCGTCCGGTTCAAAGAGACCGACTTCTTCCTCGCGCACTTGCAGCATCGGATAGCGCGCGCGGATTTCATCAGCGGAGAGCGCTTCGTGAGGCAGGGAATGCTCGCGAGCTGCTCGCGAGGCGCCGGCGATGATCTCGCAGCCTTCCTGGCCGACCATGAGGAGGCCAGTGATGCGCAGGAGTTCCTCCCCGCTGGTGTGTTCGAGCTCGCGCCATAGATCGTAGGTGCGAAAAAGCAGGGGGACATAGGCCGGGTCCTCGAAGTAGGCTTTGCGAATCATCCGGCTCCGGCCGCTCGACGAACCCAGATCGTGGCCGCGGCTGAACTGCTCGAGACCGATGACGGAGGCGCCGCGCCCAGCGCACTGCGCGACCGCGGCGCTGCCCATTCCGCCCAGCCCGACGACCGCCACGTCATAATGCATGTCGGATTATGAGGGTCGTGGCAAATTTCTGCCAGTCAGCAGGCGAAAAATGCGTTTCTTAACGGTCGTGGTGAAGAACGCAGATCGATTCCGCCGGATGGAGCGTCCGGCTTGACGATTGGGCGTTCTCCCATCAGGAGATCACGCTCGCTTATACGCCTTCGCAACACCCCGGCCGTCGCCGCACTTGCGGCGTAACCGAGGTGCCGCGGAGTGATGCGGTGAACTGGCCCGCTGCGCGGGGAATCGCTGAGCTCAATCCCAATTCATGAAATCGATCTCTGCCGTCCGGCGGGGAGAGGGCTTCTCGCCTTGGCGGGCCTTTGGCGCCCCGCCTTTCACATCCTGCTTTGGCTTTAGGTCGCGGAGTTCTTTGGGTTCTCTCCGCACTCTCGCTTCTGGATCTTTTTTTGGTTCCGGCATCGTCCGCTCGATCTATCGACCCAAGATTTTGTGAGGCATTTGTCTCTACTCGTCGGTTATCTATCCGCAGTGGGGAATTCTAAAATTGCTCAAAGCGAAGGGAGACTGTCGAGCAGAAAAGTTCCGTCCAGAACGTCGGACAGGGAGGGCGCCTCACTTTTCAGCCAAGTGGCGCTTCCCACTCCGACGGAAGCAACCACAATGCACAGCAGAAGCCTATGACTGAAGGGCCGGGGTGGCTCCCTGCGTTTGGCGGGTCGATTTTTGCCCAGCCACGCTGCTTTTGCGCAGAACGAGCGGGTTGTGGGCGGGGTTCGATCGCAGAACAGGGAGGCGAATCGGTTCTGCTTTGAGCGCGGCCATCTTGTCATAGATGGCCACCCCGGCGCAAAACACCCCTGTGATCGGAAGAACCGCGAGCCAGAAGATGCCGGCGGTCAGCATGAAGAGTGGTTCGAGCAGGATGGACCGAAGACTGGCGAATCCGGTCGGGTTCTGTTCGTCGGACGTGAGCGGATGTGAAAAGGTGCTGGTCATAATCATTTGTCCTGTGGTTGAGGTCAGTTGTTCTATAGCCACTATAATTGTGAGCAGTTACCATGCCCGCGTCGTAGAAAGGTTGGATATTATAGTTGTGCGAACTCGTGCTGACAATTGAGCTCGCAGTCTCAAATTGATACACTATCAGCACAGAATCAGTCCATCGGTCACTCTGCCCCAAGGAGCTGACTGGCTAGTTCTGTCACAGTGCTTCTTTGGCATACATCTCCTATTCAGTATTTTAGGATTCACAGGCTCCCCCCGGGACCGGAGGCCTCAAAGACCAAACTCCAAATTGGCTCGCGAGCTGCTAATTGAGTCCGCGCGCCATGAGTCCTTCTGAAAGCAAAGCTGCCGGAGATGCGGCGACCGCGGCGGAATTCACGGACCCACCACCAACCCGCCTGTCGGGCCCGGCAAAGCGTTTGACGGCTAGAGATCGACGACCGCGGCCAAGCTTAACGGGTCGTCCAGCGACGGGAACCTTGCTACGAACGCGGAATTTGATGCTGGCAGCGTTGCGTGTCTGGGAGTTGAAGCAGGGGAATCGGGATTAAGGGGCCGGTTTCAACGGTTGGGATCGATTTCACCTGAATGTTCCGGCTTCGCCACGAGTTCGTAACATTTTTTTGTAGATTGGCCCTGATAACCGCTCGGCATCCGCGCTTCGGATAATGTTTGTGAGCCCTCTTTTGAGGCACGCCGCTTCTGCGAAAACAATGAATTTACCTTCATCAAATGAAAACGCCCGGCCTGTCCAACGCGTCTCTGCCAGTTCGCGGCGACCTTCCTTTAGGCGGCGACCCAAGCAGGTCGCTTCATCGGGAGGCGAGAAGGACGAAGAAGAGACGATTCGGCGACCCGCCGTAGGCACGATGGCTCGGACGAAGACATTGCTCTTGGCGGCCTTACGGGTTTGGGAGTTAAAGCGCGGTATTCGCGACTAGGCGCAGTTGGCTCCTGCCGCAGCGGTGCCGCCCTTCATCGAACGGGAAATCTGAAGCGCGGGCGACGCTTACTCGACCTCTGGCGTCTGGCAGGAAGCCAGCGCCACACCGATTGCGGCTTCGGCCAGATAGACCGCGCGGGCTGTTTTGGGATGGTCCACGAGTTCTTCGGTGGCGGCCTGGGCCAGGGCGGGTCCGAAATGCCAGAGGAGCGAATGCCAGCGCGGCTTGAGCAGTCCCATCACTCCGTCGCCGATCAGAAAGAGGGCGCCCAGTTGAATCAAACGCCGGGCAATCGGATTATTGGTCATCGAGTTGTATCGAGCGGGCCGGCCGAACTTTCAAATCATTCGTCGGGTCCTTCGGCGCGACGGACTACTGAGCCAGGCCGCGAGCAAAGGCGTCGCTTTTCTTGTTCGCTTGATCGGCCTTTTGTTCCTCCAACGTTTGTTGGTCGATTGGCGGCTGGAGCGCACAGCCGGTCTGGAACAGCAAAACTACGGACAAGAGGAGTAACGAGGTCAGCTTCATAAAAGGTCGGCTAATCTGCCTTGTCCCGGCGGTCAATCCACTGAATTTCCGGAAGATCCATCAGGCGAGTTTATCGCTGGATAGAACCAGCCGCTCAACGCGCTGGCCTTGGGCAAGACTCTCCACGATCTCGGGGACATCGGCGGAGGTGACCCGTCCGTAGAGAAAATGATCCGGCTCAACCAGGATCGTGACGCCGGTTTCGCATTGGTCGAGACAACTGCTGGCGCAAACCCGCGCCACCACCTTGGCCAGTCCGCGCTCGGCTATCTGCTCCTTTAAGGCCTGTCGAATCTCATCCGCCCCGCGAGTGGCGCAGCTGCCTCGAGCATCGCCGTCGGCGCGGCGATTCGTGCAGACGAAAAGATAATGCTGGCGCAGTGGCATGAGTCCAGAATCGCTGCTCGCGTCCAGAGGGTCAACGCCTCTGGCCTAACGATGCCTGGAGCGTATCAGGCAATCATGCGGTGAGAAGCGGTTTCGTTCCTCGGACCAGCCTGCGAGGTCCCGTGCGGAGTGCAAGCAGCTTCGCATGCACGACTTGCCCAAGGGGAGAAAGGTCGCGCGCTAGCCCGCCACGGGCAGGCCTTGCTGGTGGTAAGTGACGAGTCGAAAACCCCAGCCGATCAGGGTGCTGAGATCGCGGTTTCGCTCTTTCATTTCCTCCAGGAAGCTCTGCACCTT
>JALYOR010000164.1 GCA_030856765.1 Verrucomicrobiota bacterium
GAATCCCATCGCGGCTTGTTGCACGAATTTCGTCACCCCGGCGGTCGAGGCATGGGCGCGGTGAGCGGCCCCGAAAGCGTCGTTCACGTAGAGGCCATCGCTCAACTTCGCGAGCTTCTCCGCGAAAGCGGGATCGTTCGCTTCTTCCTCCGCGTGATAGCGCACGTTCTCGAGCAGCGTGACGTCACCGTCGTCCATCTCGGCCACGATTTTCTCGGCATCAGCGCCGACGCAGTCGTGGCTGAAGGCGACGGGATGCCCGATCATATCATGCAGCGCGACGCCCACCGGCCGGAGCGAATATTTCTCGACTGGCTTTCCCTTCGGCCGGCCGAAGTGGGCCATCAGGATCGTCTTCGCGCCCTGCTCGCGCAGGTAATTGATCGTCGGCAGACTCTCCCGCATCCGGGTATCATCTGTGATGGCAATCGCGCCCTCGCGTTCCTCGGTCGGGACGTTGAAATCAACACGAACGAGGACGCGCTTCCCGCGCACATCGAGGTCTCGGAGGGTCAGTTTAGCCATTGCCTACTGGCCGAGCATTTCCAACATCTGCACGCAGCGATTGCTGTAGCCCCACTCGTTGTCGTACCAGCCCACGACTTTCACCATCTTGCCGCCATTCACCATCGTCAGCTTGCTGTCGAGAATGCAGGAGTGCGGGTTGCCCACGATGTCTTGCGAAACGAGCGGCTCATCGCTGAATTCCAGCACGCCTTTGTAACTCGCCGCCCCGGCCGCTTTCTTAAAGGCGTCGTTGATCGCTTCCACGGTCGTTTCCTTTTCCACGATCGCGGTGAAGTCCGTCACTGAGCCGTCCGGCGTTGGGACGCGGAAAGCGCCGCCGTTGAGTTTGCCTTTCAGTTCCGGCAACACTTCGCCGATCGCTTTCGCCGCGCCGGTGCTCGACGGGATGATGCTGAGCGCTGCAGCACGCGCCCGCCGCAGATCCTTGTGCGGCAGATCGAGAATGCTCTGGTCGTTGGTGTAGCTGTGGATCGTGCTCATGAAGCCGTGCACGATGGTGAAGTTGTCGTGCAAGACCTTGGCCAGCGGCGCGAGGCAGTTGGTCGTGCAACTCGCGTTCGAGACGATGTTCATTTTTGCCCCATCATAAATGTCGTCGTTGATCCCGAGGCAAATGGTCGCGTCGGGATTGGTCGCCGGCGCGCTGATCAGCACTTTCTTCGCCCCGCCCGCGAGATGCAGCTCGGCCTTGTCCCGGCTGGTGAAAAAGCCGGTCGACTCCAGGACTACATCCACGGACAGGTCCTTCCAAGGCAGTTTGCCCGGGTCGCGCTCTTTGAAAATCCTGATCTTATGGCCGCGCACGATGATGTTCTCGTCGTCGTAGCTGATCTCGCCGTCGAATTTCCCGTGGACCGAATCCCATTTCAGGAGATGCGCGAGGGTGTGAGTATCGGTCAGGTCATTGATTGCGCGGACCTGCTTGACCTGATCTTGAGACATGGCGCGCAAGACGTTGCGCCCGATGCGGCCGAAGCCATTGATGCCGAAGTTTGCCATAAGAAAGAGGAGTGCTGTTGGTTGAAGTTACGGAGCCGCCGAGCGGCGCGGGCCTTATCATTAGAACGCGCCGAAAGCGGAGGCAAGTGAATGAACAAAAGCGCGGCCGGCAGCGTCGAACCCCGGCTCATGCAAACGTTCATCCCGATCCTCTTTCTTGGGCTGCTCGCGACCAGCGCACCGGCCCGCTCCGCTCGCGCGGCCAAGCCGGCCCGCAGCCAGACCGTGCTCGTGCTCGGCGACAGTCTTACGGCAGGTTACGGCCTGAAGCGTTCGGACGCTTTTCCCGCCTTGCTCTCGGAAAAGGCGGAAGAGGCCGGTCTTCGGCTCAAGATCGTGAACGCGGGCGTGAGCGGTGACACCACAGCAGGCGGTCTGCGTCGGATTGGGCCTCTGCTCCAGCAACGAGTCGACGCCCTCCTCATCGAACTCGGGATCAACGACGCTTTCCGCGATATCCCAGTCGCGCAGATCGAGGCGAACTTGCAGAAGATCATCGACCAGACCAAAGGTCGCTATCCGCAAGCGCGGATCATCATCGCCGGGATGCAGCTGCCGAATTATTCGAAGGGCGATTACCTGACGCGGTTTGGCGAGATGTATGCCGGGCTGGCGCGTCGGAACCAAGCCGCGTTTGTCCCTTTCCTCCTTGATGGCGTCGCGGGCCAGCCTGGCCTCAATCAACGCGACATGATTCATCCCAACGCCGCCGGACAAAAGATCCTGGCGAACAATGTCTGGCCGGTGCTGGAGAGTGCGTTGAAGAAAAATAATCGATCCTAGCGAGGAGACGCAGGTCGCCGACGCGGTAAGGGGTAGAGTTTGCAGCGGAGCAGGTGATCGCTTGTTGCCGAAGCGGAGGTCGAGATCGTCATCGGCGCGGAGGCCAGCCAGCGCGGCCATGCGGCATTATTCGAAGGAAGCGGCTCTCGTCGTGCCTGGCTTCGAGACGCCTAACGAAGAGGAGGAATTGGAAGCCCTCGAGGGCATTCGCGCGGAGAGCGGCGACCTGTGGCGCGTCATCCTGGCTTACAGCGCCGGCGGGCACTCCCTCAGCGCGTGATGCGCCCGAACGCGCCACGAGGTGCGAAGTCTAGGTATGGATCCAGCCGACCCGCACAATCTGCACGACACCGCCGACAAACCCGTTTTCGAGCGGATCGATATCGCGACCGAGGGAAGTGATTGCGCCGAATGCGTCCGCGCCTTGCGCGAGCCGCTGATGAAGATCGACGGGGTCAAAGAAGTCATCGCCGATCCTAAAACGGAGAATGTCTGGGTGACCTTCGACGCGCGAAGAACCCACGCTCCAGCGATCCACGACGCGATTTTGAAGAGCGGCTACAAACCCGCGCCAACAACGGGCGAGTAACCTCCACGAGCCACCGACAGAGCTGTCATCCCGAGCCGCGCAGACGGCGAGGG
>JALYOR010000179.1 GCA_030856765.1 Verrucomicrobiota bacterium
CACGAGACGTGTGCGCTACCCAGATTTCTGCATCCTCGGGTCGTCATCATGATCAAAACTTCAAGGTGTTGATGTCCTCGACGTGGGTGGTCCGGCGGGCGCGGTAAAGCGCGACGATGACCGCGAGCCCGACCGCCACCTCGGCGGCGGCCACGGTGATGATGAAGAAAACGAAAACCTGCCCGTGATAGTTGGGCAGCCCTAACGAGTCGACACGGAAGCGCGAGAAGGCGACGAGCGAGAGATTGGCCGCGTTTAACATCAACTCGAGCGACATAAAAATGATGATGATGTTGCGCCGCAGCAGCACCCCCGCGAAGCCGAGCGTGAAGAGCAATCCGCTTACGAAGAGATAATCCCCCAGAGTGACCATCCGTTAGCGCAACTCCCGTTTGCTCAACACGATCACGCCAATGGTCGCGACCAGAATGAGCGCGCCGATGATTTGGAACGGCAGGTTGTAGTTGCCAAAAAGAAGGAGGCCGACTTGGTGTACGTCATCGCTCGGCGTCGCAGGTAATGCGGCGAACGGCAGCTTCGATTGCCGCAACTGTCCGATGACCAGATAAAGCTGACCAAAGAAGATCACCGCCACTGCTGCTCCGCCGGCAAATGCCACGTAGTTGATCCGGCGCCGCTCTTCCGCGCGCAGATCGAGCAGCATGATGATGAAAAGAAAGAGCACCATGACCGCGCCGGCGTAGACCAGTACTTGAATGATGCCGATGAAAAAGGCGTCAAGCGACATGAAGAGCGCCGCCAGCCCGAGGAAGGAAACGACCAGGCTGAGCGCGCTTGCCACCGGGTTGCGATTAATGACGACCGCAGCGCCGAAGATCAGCATGAGCGCGGAGGCAGTCCAGAAGAAGAAGGGCGACATCAGGAAATTGCGGAATGCGGAATGCGGAATGCGGAATCGTCCGGAAATGCCATGCTGTCCGGTATTCGGAACTTCGCATTCCGCGTTCCGAATTGTTTCACTTCTGCTCGTTCCATTTCAGGACCAGGCCGTGCATGACCCCGCCGATCTCGATCAGCTTTTCCTTGTCGTGCACCATCTCGCCGCGGGTGTAGCCGGTGATCGCGTAATCTTTACGCAGGAAAATCGCCTGTTCCGGGCAAACCTCTTCGCACATGCCGCAATAGATGCAGCGGATCATGTCGATATCGAATTCCTCCGGGTATTTCTCGACTTTGGAAAAGCGATTGCCTAACGGAATCTCGCCCGGCACGATCTTGATCGCGCGCGGCGGGCAGATGAATTCGCAGAGCTGGCAGGCGACGCAGCGGATGCGATCCTTTTCGTCCTTCACCAGCGCCGGTGCGCCCCGGTAATGGTCCGGCATGTGGCTGTCCCACTTCTGCTCGGGATATTGCATCGTCACCTTGGTCCGACCGGTGAGTGTGTTCTTGAGATGGCGAAAAGTGATCGCCATGCCGCTCAGGATTGCCGGGAGGTAAACCTTCTCCGACCAATTCAGCTTTGGACGTTTAACAACGATGGCCATGAGGAAATCAGATAGGATTTACAGGATTAACAGGATGGAGAGGAAGTACGGCGAACACGTCGTAGCGCTTCGCCCATAATCCTGAAAATCCTGTCTGATTCATTTCGGCATGCAGGCCACGATGATCGCGGCGATGAAAATATTGACCAGCGCGATCTCGAAAAAGAAGACCCATCCGAGCCGCATCAATTGGTCGTAACGGAAACGCGGCAGCGTCCAGCGGATCCAGATGAACACGAGCAAGAGCAGGGAGATCTTGCCGAAGAAGACGAAAATATTGAAGAGCCCGCCGAGCACGCCGTGCCATCCACCTAACGAGCCGTCGATGAGCAGCCAGTGAAATCCGTGTGCCTGATCCCACCACGGCACCGGGAGATGCCAGCCTCCGAGGAAGAGGGTTACGATGATGGCCGAGCCAGTAATCATGGCGGCGTATTCGCCGAGGAAAAAGAGGGCGAACTTCATCGAGCCGTATTCCGTGTGATAGCCGCCGACCAGCTCGGTTTCAGCCTCCGGCAGATCGAAGGGAAGGCGGTTGGTTTCCGCGAAAATCGCGATGGTGAAGAC
>JALYOR010000180.1 GCA_030856765.1 Verrucomicrobiota bacterium
AAAGCGAGTCATGCACTTTCCCGTGGACGATCGGAGGCACGACCGCTGTGTCGTCTGTGTTTGCTTTCACGCAAGGACGGATGGGGCCGCGCCCTCCCTCTAATCGGCCTTCGTCCATTCCTGTCGAAGTGCCCGCGCGCTGAAATCGTCTAGCCTTACCCCTCAAGCGGATTGAGCCACCGCACCCCGGTGAATCGGGCAAAATGCCGATCGGTCGAATGCACCGTGGCGCCGTATTCTTCCGCGTGGGCCGCGATCAACGCATCGGTCGCCAAATTGCCGCCCAGGCCCGCTTCGCCGAGCAGCGAAAAGAAGCGCTGCAAAGTTGTTTCCCGAGCGAGGAGCAACTGCACATGGTCACAATCCAGCCACTGGCTCACGGCCGCCTCTGAGGCCCGCACCGTGAATGGGTGCTCGGACAATGTCGGATGGTAATCAGCCTAACGAATGCAAGGACGACCACCCAGGGCAGCCCGACTGGCTCATGGGCGGAAAGAGCTCCCTCCCACCAGCGTCGCGCGAGCCGGTGCAAGGGCGCGCTCGTGTCGTAAGCGTAAACGAGCAGATTCGCGTCCGGAACGATCATGGCGCTGGCCGAGCCGGCTTGGCGACAGTTCGCTCGGCTTCCAACTGATCGTAAAGCTGGTTCAGACTGAGCTTGCGATAGACTGGCTTGAGGCCCAAACGCTGGGGCCGAATCCGAACGCGCCGTCGCGTTTTGGTTCTCTTGGAAGAGGCCAGGCCGAGCGCGATGGTTTCCTCGAGCACCAGGCGAAAAGGTCGCCCGGCAGCACCGACCCGCCGTCGCACTTCATCCAAAAGCGCATCATTGATGTTAATCGTCGTTCTCACTTTCGCATCGTAGTATCAGGCGCTGTGACTGGCCCTTATGGGTTCCAATCGGCGATGGACCTGGGGCAGGAGCGACGGGGTTTGAAACTCAAACCCGATCGGGCGCGGCTCCCGGGCGGCGACTCACGTTTCGGAAAATCGTCGCCACCCTCGCACCGCGAAATCCGTCAGCCGATTTGTCGCCGCTCTTCACTCGCACAACGCGGGTGACATGGAGAGAAGACCATGGAACTAGTCTCATTCAAGGTTTGCCAATTCCACCATAAGCTTAACGAATCATGCTCTACCGCTCGCTCTTTGCCATCTGCTCCGCGCCACTCCTCGCCCTCTCCCTCTCCGCCGCGGAGGTATCGCTTTCACCGTCTCCAGCTGCCACGCCCATGACTGAAAATCCATTGCTCAAGGAAAGCACGCTCGACTTCCACTACCCGCCTTTTGACAAGATCAAGAACGAGCATTTCGCGGCGGCTTACGAGCAGGGTATGGCGGAGCAGATGAAGGAGATCGGGCCAATCGCTTCCAACCCCGAGGCTCCCACTTTCGAGAATACGATCGTAGCCATGGAAAAATCCGGCGATCTCCTCGGACGGGTGGACCGCATCTTTTCCAATCTCTCGAGCGCCAACACGAACGACGCGTTGCAAAAAATCGAGACGGAGATGTCGCCCAAGCTCTCCGCACACCAGGACGCCATTTACCTGAATGGCCCGCTCTTCAAACGGATCGAGACTCTCTACAACAAACGCGACCAGCTCGGGCTGGACGAGGAATCGCAGTGGCTGATCGAGCGCTACTACAAGGACTTCGTCCGGGCCGGCGCCAAGCTTTCCGAGGCCGACAAGACGAAGATGAAGAAGATGAACTCCGAGATCGCGGAGCTGCAGACGAAATTCTCACAGGACGTCCTGAAGGAGAAGAACGCCGAGTCCATCGTGGTGGAGAAGAAGGAGGAGCTGGACGGTCTCACGCCTAACGAGATCGCAGCCGCGAGCGCGGCGGCCAAGGAAGAAAAGAAGGAGGGCAAGTTCGTCCTGCCGCTCCAGAACACGACTCAACAACCGCCCCTGACGAGTCTGAAGAATCGCCCCCTCCGGGAGCGCGTCATGAAAACCTCGCTGGCGCGGAACAGCCACGGCAGCGAGTTCGATAATCGCCAGGTCGTCCTGCGCATGGTCAAGCTGCGGGCCGAACGCGCCGCGCTCCTCGGCTACGCAAACCACGCTACCTATCAGCTCGAAGACCAGACTGCAAAGAATGTCGAGACGGTGAACAAACTCCTCGGCCAGCTTGCTCCGCCCGCCGTGGCCAATGCCCGCAAGGAGGCCGCCGACCTGCAGAAATTGATCGACCAGGAAAAGAGAGGCTTCCCGCTTGCCTCATGGGATTGGGCGTTCTACTCCCAAAAACTCCGGCAACAGCGTTACGCCTTCGATGAGTCGGAGATCAAGCCCTACTTCGAGCTCAACCACGTCCTGCTCGACGGTGTCTTTTACGCCGCGACACAGCTCTACGGCATCACCTTCAAGGAACGGCACGATCTCCCGGTTTATCAACCCGACGTCCGCGTCTTTGACGTCTTCGACAAGGACGGAAAACCGCTCGCCATTTTCCTGGCTGACTACTACGCGCGCCCCTCGAAACGCGGGGGCGCCTGGATGAACGAATACGTGAACCAGAGTCAGCTTCTCAAGATGATGCCGGTCGTCGCGAACCACCTCAACATCCCCAAGCCGGAAGCCGGCCAGCCGACGCTCTTGACCTACGACGAAGTCCGCACGGCCTTCCACGAGTTTGGCCATGCCCTGCACGGCATGTTTTCGCAGGTGAAATATCCGCGCTTCAGCGGGACGAGCGTGCCGCGCGATTTCGTCGAGTATCCCTCGCAGGTGAACGAGATGTGGGCCATCTGGCCGCAGGTCCTGCAGAACTACGCTAAGCATTACAAGACCGGCGAGCCGATGCCGAAGGAGCTCCTCGACAAGGTGGTGGAGTCAGAGGAAAAATTTAACCAGGGCTTCAAGATCACCGAGTACCTCGGGGCCGCGCTGCTCGACCAGGCCTGGTATCAACTCAAGCCGAGCGAAGTGCCTAACGACGCCATGACGTTCGAGGCGAGTGCGCTCAAGAAAGCCGGGGTCGACTTCGACCCGGTCCCGCCGCGCTATCGCACGACTTATTTTTCCCATGCTTTCGCGGGCGGCTACAGCGCCGGCTACTACAGTTACATCTGGAGCGAGGTGCTCGACGCCGACAGCGTCGAGTGGTTCAAGGAACACGGCGGCCTCAAGCGCGAGAACGGCGACCACTTCCGCGAGACCCTTCTCGCCCGCGGCGGGAGCAGGGATGCGATGAAGCTCTTCCACGATTTCACCGGGCGGGACCCGTGGATCGAGCCGCTCCTGAAACGGCGCGGACTCCAGGTGGTTCCCGAAGCGCCCTCTGCCGATGTGAAATCGGAGCCCTCCAACTAAGAGCGGACTGATTCCAACAGCGGAGCGGCATGGTGGAAGCCAACGTATTTCTTGATCGTCGCGGCGTTTGGGCCTTTGGGCTCGGCTGCCTCGGCGTGACCATCGGCGTCGTGCTCCATCTGCCGATGTTCATGATGGGGCGCCACAACGGGTTCGTCCTCGCTGGCATGCCGATGGATCCGGCCATGATTTTCGGGATGTACCTGATTGTCGCCGGAGTATTCGTGGCAGCCTACGGTCTTCTGCCCAGCCGCAAGGCTTACGCCGCGCAGACCGCCTCCCGCATCACCGTCTCGGCGCCGGAGGATGCTCCACTTGGCGTCGCGCACTGGACGCTGCTGGCGGCATTAGTAGGCGCGCTCGTGATTGACGTGATGAAGCCGGCCGCGCTCGGGTTCGTCATCCCCGGGATGATCGCCGAGTATCACGTGACCAAGGCGCAGATCGCGCAAGTCCCCTTCTATGCGCTCATCGGCACGGTCACCGGCTCGGTTCTGTGGGGCATCCTAGCCGATATCTACGGGCGCAAAGCTTCCATTCTCTTATCGGCAGTGGTTTTCATAGGGACTTCTATTTGCGGAGCGATGCCTTCTCTTACCTGGAACATCTGGATGTGTTTCCTGATGGGCCTCGGTGCCGGCGGAATGCTGCCTGTCACTTACGCACTGCTGGCCGAGACAATGCCCTCCAAACATCGCGGCTGGTCGCTCGTCCTGGTCGGGGGCCTCGGCGCGGTGGGCGGCTACTTCGCTGCCAGTGGTTTCTCCGCGCTCCTCGTCCCGACCTACAGCTGGCGAATTCTATGGCTCATCAACCTGCCCACCGGCCTGCTCCTCATCGGGATGTGCGGTCTCATCCCGGAGTCGGCCAAATTCCTCCTCGCCCGCGGACGGAAAGCGGAGGCGCATGCCATCATGGCGCGCTTCGGGACGGTCAGCCGTCGCCTGCCGGAAGGCGAAGAAGGCGCGGCCGAAGTCATGGCACACACTCACAATGCTCCAGTCGAAAATGCTCCGGCCGGCAAGCTCTGGACCCCGCGGCTGCTCGGGAAAACCGCCGCCCTAACGATCGCCGCGCTGGCCTGGGGACTGATTAATTTCGGCCTGCTCCTCTGGATGCCTAACGACCTCGTTTCGAAGGGATACTCGATGGGACTCTCCAGTAAACTGCTCGCCGAGTCCGCGCTGCTCGCCTTCCCGATCGTCTTCATCTGCGCACTCATGTACAGCCGCTGGAGTACGAAGTGGACTCTGGCCAGTATGATCGTGCTCACTTTCCTTGGCCTGGTTTGGGTTTTGCTCCTCGAACTCTTTCCCGGTATCAACCCGGTCAGGCCGATCGCGCTTTTGATCGTGGGCAGCAATGGGATGATCGCCATCATTCTCCCCTACACCTCCGAGAGCTACCCGGTGAAGGTCCGGGGCCGCGCCACCGGCTGGATTGCCGCCTGCACCAAAGGCGGCGGAGTGCTCGCGCAGGTCGTGAGTCTGGCCGCGCTTGTTCCACCACTCGGGATGACCGCCGTCATCATCATGGTGCCGGTTCTGATCGCGCTCGGCCTTTTCATACGGTTCGGCAGCGAAACGCGTGGCTTGGATCTAAGGCATCTCGAGCAGCCGGCGCCGGCCTCGACCGATTCTGCGCCTTAGCGAAAATCGTTGAACGGGAGCGACTATGGCGGCAACCGCGCCGCGCAGGAAATCCTCGCTGCGGCACGGGCGAAAATGCCCAAAGCCGCTTAGCGCGTTAGCGCGTGCGCTGTCCCCAAAACAATTGCTCAAACTCGGCGGACCGAACGACAAATTGTTGAAGTTGTCCCTTGGCGCAGGAAACAAACTATTTGACGCTGGAGGCCGATTATAGCCATTATGGATTTTGTAATTAACCCACCGCAACATCATATGAGACAACCGCTACTCCTCGCCCTGCTCGCCGTGGCGACCATCTTCTATTTCTATAACTCGCCTGCTTCTGGCCCCTCCCCGGCCAGTGCCCCTGCCGCAGTGGCCCCCACCACCCACGCTGCGGCCGCCGCTGTCTCTCCGCCCGCACCGATCATAGCCGCTGCCTCCGCTTACTCTGAGCGGTGGAAGACGGGACCAAACGCGCAAACCGACCTCAAGATGGGCCCAAACGCGCAAACCGATTTCGCGCCCTTTGCGCCCAGTGAACACGCCACCTGGAACCAAACCTCAGGTTACACGCTCGTAGCCGGCCCCCAAATGCCGAGACGCTAACTCGAGAAGGCCTGGCGCGAGATAGTTCCTACTTGTCCAATCCCGCGAAGAGGGCTGCGTAGACTTCGATCCCGTCCCAGAGATTCTGGAGGCGCAGATTTTCATCGGCCGCATGCTGGTTGTCGTCGTGATTGGCGATCGGCAGGCCGATCACCGGGGTGTCGTTAGGCTGCTGGAAGAGATACATCGGGATACTCCCGCCCACCGTCGGCAAAAGCACCGGCTCGTGGCCGGCGGCGCTCATGATCTTCGCGATCTCGCGCGAGAGCGGCAGATCAAGCGAAGTGCGCGCGGGCGGATAACCCGCGCCCCAATCGACCCGCACGATTTTCGGGTACTCCATCCGGGTCGCAGCGTCGGGCGTCTCGTGCACCACCTTGTAGCCTTGGGCTTCAAGGTGCCGCTCCACCAGCGGCTTGATCGAATCTGGGGTCTCGTTAGGCACGAGCCGGAAGTCGATCGAGGCCCGCGCCTCCGGTTGGATTGTATTCGAAGCATTCTCCCCCACGTGGCCGGCTTCGATCCCGCGCACGTTGAGCGCGGGCAGGAGAAGCAGTTCGTTCAGGTGTTTCCCTTGGCCTTCGGTCGCTCCGATCTGAAATTCACGTCGCAGAACCGTTTCGACATCCGGGATTTTCTCCAGCGCAGCCAGCTCCGCCTGGCTGGGCGGTTTCACCTCGTCGCCGAAATCCTTGATCAGGATCCGTCCGTTCTCATCGCGCATGGAATTGAGCAGATGGGTTAGCCTAACGACCGGATTTGGCACCCAGTTTCCGTAATGGCCGTCGTGCAATCCTTTGATCGGCCCGTAAATCGTCAGCTCCAGGTCGATCGTGCCGCGGGCTCCGAAGAAAAGCTCCATCCGGCGGCTCTGGTGCACCGGTCCGTCGCAAAGCACCCAGGCCGCGGGCCGCAAAACCTTCGGATACTTTTCTAGGTATTGCGCAAGGTGCGGCGAGCCCGCTTCCTCCTCGCCCTCAAAGACGAAACGGAGATTGACCGAGGGTTTTATGCCGTTCGCCTGCAGGGCGTCGAGCGCGGCCAGCATGCCGATGATCGGCGCCTTGTCATCGCCCGCCGCGCGCGCGTAAAGGCGCCATTCCGGATCGATGGTTTTCGTGTTTTGCCAGTCGACCTCCTTCCCCGCGCGGTCGCGCATGACCGGTCTCCACGGATCGCTCGTCCACTTCGCGGGATCGACCGGCTGACCATCGTAATGGGCGTAAAACGCGATCGTGCGCCGCGCCCCCGGCGCAATCAGGTCGCCGACCACGATCGGCGGCGCGCCTTCGATCGTGAGGAGTTGGGTCGTTAGGCCACGTTTCGCGAGCAACGCCCGAATCGACGCGGCGTTGCGCTGGATGTTTGGCGCATCGCTGGCCAGGTTCGGAATGGCTAGGAGATCGGAGAACTCGCGTAGAATTTCGCCCTCGTGTTGCTGCCGCCATTCACGCGCTTGCTGCGCGACCGCGACCGAGTCTGCGGCCCACGCGCTCCCGCCGACGAGCAGGCCGAACAGCAAAACCAGTCGGCGCTTAAGCCTCATGTTTCAGTTTGCTGAGGTAGCGCAGGATGAGAAAATCCGCGAGCGCGAGGAGGACGGCGATCTCATAGCGCCCGAGCGCGACCGCCGCGCCGATCGCGCCCACGTTCCAAATGCTCGCGGCCGTGGCGCTTCCTTTCACATTTCCGTTTTGTTTCAGGATCGCGCCCGCGCCGATAAAACCGATTCCGGTAACGATGCCCTGCAGGACCCGCGCCTGCGCATCCGGAGCGCCCGCAAACGCGCTTTCCCCGAGAAGCATGAAACCGCAGCTCGCCATCGCGACGAGCGGGAACGTGCGCAGTCCCATCACTCGATCGGCCCGTTCGCGATTCCAAGCGATTGGCAGCGCGAGAATGAAGGCGCCGAGAAGCTGCCCGAGCTGCCGCGCGCTTTCCGCCCAGTTCCAATCGATTAGCAACAACATCATCTTAGCGGAGTTCCGCGGTCGCTCCCTCGACCTTTTTCCATGGCTCGGCCCGGCCGCCAAGATGTTTGGCGAGAAATTCCTCTACCCGGCCGTAGAAGTCGCGATTGTTTTCCGGCCGGGCAAAGCCGTGCCCTTCGTCTGGATAAACCACGTAAATTACTTCGCGTTTTGCCTCGCGCAGGGCCTTCACCATTCCGTTCACATTCGCGATCGTGACCCGCGGATCGTTCTGACCCTGACCGATGAGAAGCGGATCGCGAATCTTGTCGACGTGATAGAGCGGCGAAACTTCGCGGTTCAATTTTTCGTCGTGATCGAAGTCGCCGCCGCGCCGGCGCCAGCGCGCCGTGATGTTCGACCAGTAACTGGGGAAGGAACGATAGAGTGTGGCCAGCTCCGCCGGGCCGACGCCATCGACACCGCACGCAAAAAGATCAGGCCGCTGCGCGAGCGCGAGCAAAGTGGCAAATCCGCCGCCCGACCAGCCCATCGCCGCGATGCGTTTTGGATCGGCGATGCCCTGGTCGATCGCCCACTGCGCGGAATCGTAAAGGTCTTCCTGCGTGCCGCGCCCCCACTGGCCCGTCCCGGCATTGAGAAACTTAAGCCCGAACCCGGTTGAGCCGCGATAGTTCACCTGCAGGACCGCATAGCCGCGGTTGGCGAGGAACTGCACTTCCTGGTCAAAGTTATCGTAGTCGCGATACCACGGACCACCGTGAATGAGCAAGACGAGCGGCAGATTTTTCGGCTCGACCCCAACAGGAGTCGTTAGGTAAGCGGGCAAGACCAGCCCATCCCGCGCCTTGATTTCGACGCCCTTTTTCGGCGCGAGGCGGGCCGCCGCGAGCGCGGGATATTCGTTGTAGAGCCTCGTCAGCTTTTTCATCTCGCGCTCAAATAGATAGTAAGTCGCCGGCGCATCGCTCTGCCGCGCCGCCACAATCCATTTCCGGTCTTCGCGGTCTCGGCTGATCAGATCGAACCGTAACGCAGACCCGCCTCTGCGGGGCGCGGCCGGGCTTTCCATGCCGGTCACGTCGCGACCGATCGTTTTGAAATCCGCTTCCACCTTCGGATCGAGAAAGACCCAGTGCGGAGAGCTGTAGTCGAACTCGACCGCCTGGATTGCGTCCGTCACCGGATCGCGCAGAACGCTCGGCCCATCACCGAGCCCGCCGTTCGCGACATCGGACTTGGGATCCTGTGCGAGCACCTCCAGTTGCCTGCCGTCGCGCAAGCTCACCCTCACGAGTGCGCCTTTTTCCGACTCAAGCGCGGATTGAATGACGAGACTCTTTCCGTCGCGATCGAAGCCGGCGACGAGCGAACCGCCCACCACCTGTCCGGCAAAAAGCGCGCGCTCAAACGGCATCACGACCAGGTCGCGCCACGGCTGGTCACCCGTATCGCGCACCCGCACGATCGAGTTGCCGCTCTTGCCGTCGAAGGCGGTCGCGCCGCGGATGACGAAATCGTTGTCGGTCGTCCAGGTAAGGACATCGCCGGGGTTCTTAGCTTCGAGGGTGATCGCACCGGTCTCCAGATCGATCCGATACATGTCGAAGGCCTGGCGATCGCGCAGATTGAGGGCGATGAGGACAAAGCGCGGATGCTGCAGATCGGTCAGGATATTTTGCCCGCGCACCCCGCGAAAGGGCGTCAGGTCGCGCACGTTCCCGTCCTTCAGGTCGGCGGAGAGGAGGTGATTGACCTCGTCCCCGGCATTGTCCTGCAGGTAAAGGATGTGTTTGCCATCGCCCGCCCAGGTATACCACTGGATCGGCCGGTGACTTTCATTCGTGACCGCGTGCGGCTTAGCGCCGTCGCTCGCGCCGACCCAGACGTTGACGACACCGTTCTTGTCCGGCGCCAGCCACGCGAGTTGCGCGCCGTCGGGAGAGATTTCCGGGTGCGACCGTTCCGGATTCCCAAAGATGACCTCTCTCGGAATGAGCGGCGGCAACTCCGCCTGCGCCTTCAGGCCGAACAGGACCGCGAATCCGCCGAGCAGAAAAAACCGAGTCGCGCATAGCTTCATTTTTTTCCCTTTCGCGCCGGCACGGTTGAAATGTTTCTAAATCCGAGCGCAAACCCCGCGACGCCGTAGAGCATGAGCAGCGCGCCGAGCGGCACCAGCCAGACGCCGCTGCCCGGATCGCCATCATAGGTAATGAAGCCCCCGAGCAGAAATCCGCCCGGGAGAAGAATCGCCGCCCAGATGAGCGCGAAGGAAACCGAGGGGCGCACCTTGAAACCATCCACGCCTCGAATCGTTAGGCCGGCGGCGATGTTAACGAGCGAAAGCATCGTGCCATGGAAATGGCCGAGGGTGAACATGAGCCGGCGCGCTTCATTTCCGACGTCGAGGTACCAGCCAATCTTAAAGCCGTGCATCGTCTCGAGCCCGATTCCGAGGCAGACGTAGACCGCGAGGGCCCACCAGCCAAAGCGGAGATGTCGGGTTGAGTAATCCATTCGTTAGCGAGTCGAGGAGATCGACGAAGAATAGCCACAGATTTCACCGATTGCACAGATTGATCGGCTTGGCTTCCTTCGGGGAGCGCGTGCGCCCCCGCATCGCGAACTTGGTCCCATTGCCAAAGCAACGGCTGACCCGTTCAAAGTCCGTTTCGGCGAGGCGCCGTGACGCAGAGCTTTGAGGAAAACGACGCTCTGCTATTGCTCGCCGTGGTTTAACTAATCATGCGGCGAGCAGTCGTCGCACGCTTGTCATCCCGATCCGGCGCAGCGCGGAGAGGGCCCCGCAGTTGCAATCCACGCCTTTTTTCTCACATGAGAAGGTGCCTATTCCAGTTGCGAGGTCCCTCTTCGTCCTGCGGCGAATCGGGATGACAAGGGTGGAAGATAGCGCGATTCGTTTTGCTGCCTTCTGCGCCGGACGAGCCACCTCGCTCGATCTCACTCTGCGAGCACAATTGGCGTCTCATCGCGCTCACGGCGCAGCCGGCTGAAGACTTCCTCCTGAAATCGGCCATCGGGATCTAACACGGTTTTCGGATCGAAGCTCGGGTTGGCGGGGCGCAACTCGTTCCACCATTTCTGATAGCTCTGCTTCACCGCCTCACCGAGCGCTTCCGCATCAGCCGTGTAGGTGAACTTGAAATCCTCGAACCCGGGCAAGGTTTGCAGAGATTTCCAGGCATCGAAGCGAACGGCGGCGTAAGGATCGAGCAGAGTGTAACTGAGGAACGGATAGAGCCAGTCGCGCCCGGAAATCTTCTGCGCCGGTTCCCAGCCCATGCCCCAGGCGAGCAAGGCGCGCTGGCCGGCGTCGCCTTTCACGAGCCATTGCACCGCGGCCGAAATCGTCCGATCGTCTTCGGATAATTCGGGAACCGGTTGCTGATACCAATCGTGCAACTTGTTTGCCGTCCAGCTCAGCGTCTGGTCGAGATGACACAGGTTACAGGCGTTAGGGCGACCGAACTCCAAACTCTCGCGCACATTCGGTGAAGAAACCTGGTGGCTCCGCATCGCGTGGAGCAAACCGAAGGTCGTGTGCGGCATGTGACAATTGTAGCAGCTGCTACCCGAGGAGCCTCGCTCATGGTTGGTGTGACTCGTTAGGCGCGACTCCATTTCCTTATGGCACTGCAGGCAGGCCTGGTCCGACTCCATCTTTGGGGCGAGCTGGTCGTTCCGCGCCCAGGTCTTGAGCGCCACGCGCGTCGTTTTCTCCGGATGCATCTCGTGACAGGAGATGCAGGAGAAGTCTCCGCCCTTGAAACAGGGCGAGGCCTGCACCCCGTTCATCTCGCGGCCTGTCACCCGGATCATGCCGTCGCCCCAGAAGCGGTTGCGGAAAAAATCGGGCTCCGTCTCGCGGATGAAGTTTTTCTGCGTGGCGTGGTCCGGTTCGTTAGGCTGAACGACGAAGCGCTGCTCCAGATCTTCTTTCCCGGGGCGGAATTTTCCGCCGTGCCGGTTGAAATCGATCTTTTCGTTCATCCCCTTGAAAGCCCAGACGCTGTGGCATTGCCCGCAGGCCAGGGCTGACTCGGGACCCTTCATCTTTCTTGCGTTGGCGATCGTCGGATCGGTCTCTTTCGTGAGGTGATATTTCCAGCGGCGGAGCGGATTGCGGTTGGCCGCAATGTGGTCGCGCCCCTCGCTATGACAGGCTTCGCAGGCGATGCCGAACTCTGCCACTTTCGAGTCCCACCGGTTTCCTTCGACAAACTTCGAGACGCCCTGCGTGACATGACAATCCATGCAGGCGCCATTCCAGGACCCGATTGAGTAGGCCTCCTTGGTTTCCGGCGGCATGAGGAAGGTTTGCGTCACCGGCGCCCACATTTTCTCGGCAATGATGTAGGCAAAAGGAAATTGCTCGAGCGTTCTCCCCTGCCCCGTTTCCGTCCACAGGATCTGGAGGGTGTGCGAACCGGTCAGGAGCACGACCTCGCGCGGCGGGCCATACTCACTCGCGCCTAACGAACGGTCGGAAACGAAGATTTTGCCATCCTGCTGCGTGAGCTTGTATTGCCGACCGGCGAAGCTCAGCTCCACACCCCCTGGCTGCGGGATGAGCGTCTCGGGCGTCGCCACCTGCGTCATGGTGCGATGAAACGAGGTGTGCCAGCTCGCGTAGTTTCCGGGGTGACAGGCGCGGCAGGAATCGGAGGTGACATAGTTGGCTTCCTGCGCCTGGACGGGGCGATTCGAAGGGACAGTCTCGCCGTGGGAGGTCGCGTCGTGCCAGAGGAGCGCGCCGGCCAGAGTCACTGCGACGAAGCCGCCGATCGCGATGAGCCAACTGGATTTGCGAACAGGCGATCCCTCGGGCATTGCGTTCGAACTTGAGCGTTTGACGCGGAAGTTTCAAGAACCGCCGCAGAGAACTGGTTTCCGCGCGAGCCGCATGCGCTCCCCTATTCCAGCTTTTCGGCGCTGCAGATCATGATATCTTCCTCACGATGACAGATGATCGCTGGAGAGTCGCAAGACTCGCCAGAGGAAAGTCCGAACACCAAACGGCAGCATGCCGCGCAAAACGCGCGGGCGCGATTCTCGCAAGGGGGGCGCGACGGAAAGTGTCGCAGAAAATATACCGCCTGGGGAACGCGCGAGCGTTCGTCAGGCAAGGGTGAAAAGGCGAGGTAAGAGCTCACCGCTCGACGCGCAAGCGGCGAGGCACGAAAAACCCCATGCGGTGCAAGACAAAACAGAGGAAGGGCAGCCGGTCCGTTAAATCTTCGGGTATCGTCGCATCACGCCGGGCTGTAGCGGCGGTCTATGACCGCCGACGGCGGCTCGGCGGGCGTCCCGCGAAAGTGGGATGAGATAAATGATCATCGCCCCCGGAGAAATCCGGGGGCACAGAATTCGGCTTATCGTCATCGAAATGAAGGGCGTTCTCGGAAACGAGGGCGCCCTTCCACTTTTTCTCAATGGATAGACAGGATTTACAGGATGATCAGGATTAAGAAGAAGCTCCTCCCGCTCGCCCATCCTGTAAATCCTGTCCAAGAAAAATGAAAAGCAGCCCTTCGTCCTCGCGAGATTGGCGTATCCCCGCCGCGTGGCTGACGCTTTGCGTCGTCTGGAGTTCGACCTGGCTGGTGATCAAGATCGGTCTGGAGGATCTGCCGCCGGTCTCATTCGTCGCCTGGCGCTTTGTCATCGCGATGCTTGTTCTCTTTGCGATCTCGATCGGTCGGACGCATCTCCTGCCCCGGCGCGGCTCGGATTATGTCGTGCTCGGGATCACCGGGTTGCTCATGTTCTCGCTTAATTACACGCTCCTTTTCTGGGGCGAACTCCATGTTTCCTCGGGATTGGCGGCAGTGATCCAGGCGTCGATTCCGATCTTCGGAATGATCACCGCGCACTGGATGTTGCCCGACGAACCGTTGCGCTGGCAGCGACTGGCGGGCGCGTTAGTGGCCATGCTGGGGGTGGCCGTGATCTGTGCCCGCCTGCTCAGTTTCAACGGTTGGCTGGCCTTTCTGGGCGGACTCGGGATCACGATTGGGGCGGCCAGCGCGGCCTTCTCCAACGTCTGGTTGAAGGCCAGGAAAATGGACCTGGCGCCCTCGATGCTGGCGGGCTGGCAGATGATTTTTGGGATGGTGCCGCTGGTCATTCTTGGCCTAACGATCGATGGAAATCCCCTCCAGCTGCACTGGACGGGGCGGGCGATCTTCTGCCTGCTCTATCTCGCGGTGGTGGGGTCGTCGTTTACTTTCCTCCTCCTTTACTGGCTCATGCCGCGCATGTCGGTGACGAATCTGCAGACGATCTCACTCATCACGCCGCCGGGGGCGATTGCGCTGGGCTGGGCTTTCGGAGGCGAAAAACTGTCCCCTTGGTCGCTCCTCGGCGCAGGTTTTGTTTTGCTTGGGGTTTGGATGATTTTCCGGCGGTTGGAGGAGCCGAAAGTGGTGCCCGCGGCGGCGCGCGGCTAAATCAATGTGGGAGGGGCCTTCGTGCCCCGATTCCCCGGAGGCAATGCGCAAATAATCGGGGCACAACGGCCCCTCCCACCTTAGCCGAGACAATCGTCGAGAGAGTGCAGGAGATGGCCGACAGTCTCTTCGGTTTCGTCGCCCATATTGGAGAGACGGAAAGTCTGTCCTCTGAGCTTCCCGTAGCCGCCGTCGATCACGAGATGATGCTTTTCGCGCAGGTCGCGCGTTAGTTTCGCCACATCGATCCCGCGATTGTTTTTCACGCAGGTGAGGGTAACGGCGCGATCGCCCTCGGCAGCGAAAAATTCGAAACCGCGCCTTCGCACCCAGTCGTGGACGAGCGCGTTTGTCCGCGCATGGCGCTCGAACCGATTCGTTAGGCCCTCCGCGAAAATCTCCTCCAGTTTCGACTGCAAGGCGTAGATGTGTCCGATGCTCGGCGTGGTCGGCGTCATGTCGCCGGCCTGCTGTTTCTTAAACTCAAGGAAATCGAAATAGTAACCGCGACCGGAAACCTGTTCGGCGCGGGCGAAGGCTTTGTCGGAGACGCTGAAGAGCGCAAAGCCGGGCGGCAGTGCCAGCGCTTTCTGCGAGCCGGTGAGCAGGACATCGATCCGGTAGTCGTCCATCGGGATCGGCACCGCGGAGAACGAGGAGACCGAATCAACAATGAGGGTGACCTCCGGGTATTTCGCCAGCGTGCAGCAGATCTCTGGCAGCGGATTCATCACTCCGGTCGAGGTCTCGTTATGGATGAGCGTGACGGTGTCGAACCTGCCGGTCGCGAGAGCGGCGTCGAGCGCCTGGGGATCGATCGCCTGTCCCCACTCGACTTGCAGCGCCTCGGCTTCCTTGCCGCAGCGTCGGGCGACGTCGAGCCATTTATCGGAGAACGCGCCACACATGCAGCAGAGCACGCGCTCCTTAACCAGGTTGCGAACCGCACCCTCCATCACTCCCCAAGCCGACGAGGTTGAGAGAAAAACCGGCTGCTGAGTGCCGAACAACTCCTGCAGTTGCGGATGGATCGAGCGGTAGAGCACTTTAAAAGCGTTGCCGCGGTGGCCGATCATCGGCCGGGAAAACGCCTCGAGCGTTTTCCGCGAAACCTCGACCGGACCCGGCGTGAAGAGCTTGTCGTGCGGAACCATGCCCACAATCTTGCGCGCGACCGCAGACCGGCGCGAGAGAGAAAGCGAGCGGACCTAGCTTTTCGGCGGCGCGCCGTCGCCCCGACCGGTCTTTTGCTGCAACTCGTCGATCTTCTTCGAAGCCTCGGCTTTCGTTAGGCTCTCGTTGAAATCTTCGCCGGCTTCCCGGCAGAGCGTCTGCAGATAGGAACGTTGCGGGCCGGTCATCGCCTCGTCGCCCGTCGTCCATTGATCGGGATCTTTCTCGGGATTGAGCGTGCCCGGCGGCACGTTGCCTGGCGGAACGTCATCGGTGTTCATGATGATGAAATCGCGGCTGCTCTTTGCGTTGGACTTGCCGCAACGGGAGCCAGCGACCGCGTGATCTGCGATTCCTTTACATGGACAAACTCGGAGATTTCATCAGTCGGCAAAAATGGCTCAAACCGGTCGAAGCCGGCCTTGGCGCGATCGCGGATACCCTCTTTCTCAAGGATGTGCCGGGGGGAGAGAAGCTGCGCAATTTCTTCCATGGCACCTGGTTCGGGCACCCACTGCATCCGGTGATCACGGACGTTCCGCTCGGCGCCTGGACGGCCGCGACGGCGCTTGATGTTTATGAACTCGCGACCGGCGACGACAGTCTCGCGCGGGGGAGCGATGCGGCGGTGGGTATTGGTCTCATCGGAGCCGCCGGCGCGGCGTTGACCGGGTTAAATGACTGGAACTACACCTATGAGAAACCGCGCCGGGTCGGGGCGCTGCATGCCACGATCAATATCGCCGCGACGGCCTGCTATCTCGGGTCCTGGTGGCAGCGGCGGAACGGTTGCCGGCGCGCTGGCCTAACGACTGGGTTCGCCGGCTTTGCCCTTTCGATGGTGGGCGCCTACCTCGGCGGCCATCTGGTCTACAACGAGCGGATCGGCGTCAACCACGCACCGGAGGAGTTACCGGATAAATACGTTCCCCTGCTCAAGGAATCGGAATTGAAGGAAAATAGAATGCAGAAGGCGGACGCGGACGGAATCCCCGTGGTCGTCGTGAAACGCGGCGGCAAGATCTTCGTCATGGCGGAAAAATGTTCGCACCTCGGCGGTCCGCTCTCGGAAGGCAAATTCGACGGCGAGACCATCACCTGTCCGTGGCACGATTCGAAATTCGCGCTTGAAGATGGGCGCGTCCTCCGGGGCCCGGCGACCTATGCGCCGCCTTGTTTCCAAGTGCCCGTGCGCGACGGGCAGGTGGAAGTTCGGGCGCCGAAGGGGATGGTGGCGAATCCTTACTAAGCCCTGGCTCGATCAAGGATGGGCGCCGGTTAAGGGAGCTTGCGCGGAAATGCTTCGCGTGGCATAGACACAACTCCCGTTTTCCATGGCCACCGTATCTCAAATCACCTCCGATCCCGCGCTCGAAACCCATCTTTTTTGGGACCAATACAAGGCCACCATCATCGCGGTGGTGGCCATCGTGGTTCTGGCGGCGCTTGGTTTTGCCGGCTACCAACTTTATACCGCGCGTCAGGCGGCGGAGGCCACAGCCTTACTCGCCACCGCTAAGAGCGCGCAGGAATACCAGCAAGTGATCGATCGTTATCCGGGGAGCGGGCCGGCCGCCAGCGCCCATTTGCTCCTCGCCACGCAACTGCGAGCCAAGAAAAATTTTAACGAGGCGAACGCTACGCTGCAAAAATTTATCAACCAGTATCCCAAGCATCAGCTCGTCACCACCGCCTGGATGGGCGTGGCGGCGAATCTGGAATCGCTGGGTAAAACCGATGAGGCGCTCAGCACCTACCAGCGCTTGGTGACCGAATATCCGAAGAGCTTCAATGCTCCGATGGCCTTGCTGGCCGAAGTGTCGATCTTGAAAGCAAAAGATCGCAACGACGAAGCGCGCCGGATCTGCGAGACGATCATCTCGCAATACCGCGAAAGCGTGGTGGCGAATGAAGCGATGCGGGAACTGATGTCCCTGCCGAAGCCGGCCGCCCCGGCCATGGCGCAACCGGCGCCAACCCAGGCACCGATCCCGATGGCCCGCCCGCCGGAAGAGCCGGCCAAAGCCTCCGCCACCCCTTAATCGTTCGGCGGAGGGACGGGTGACATACCGTCCGTGTTTGAGGAACTCGGATTCCTCTCCAGAAACTGGGACGACACGGCGGTCGTCCCTCCAAAGTCGTCTTCCGATCTGGAGCGCGACTAGCGCTTCGAGAACTGGAAGCGCTTGCGCGCGCCCGGCTGACCGGACTTCTTCCGTTCCTTCATCCGCGGGTCGCGTCTGAGAAGGCCCTCGGCTTTGAGCGGGCCGCGCAAGTCGGCGTCCACCTGCAAGAGAGCGCGCGAGATCGCGAGCCGCGCCGCGCCGGCTTGGCCGGTGGCGCCTCCGCCGGAGGCATTGACCGAAATGTCGTAGGCGTTGGTCAGTTTCACCACCTGCAGCGGCTGCAGGACGGTGTTTTGTAGCGGCACGGTAGGGAAATAATCCTCGAAGCTCTTGCCGTTGACGTCGATTTTGCCGCTGCCGGCCGTCATGCGAATGCGCGCGACAGCGGTCTTGCGGCGACCGGTGGCGATAAATTTCTGTGTCTCAGCCATGAAAATAGTTCGTTATTCCACTGCCACGGTCTGCGGCATTTGCGCGCCGTGCGGATGCCCGTCGCCACTGTAAACTTTCAATTTGCGATAAATCTGCCGGCCCAGCTTGTTGTGCGGAATCATTCCGCGGACGGCGTGTTCCACCAGTAGCTCGGGATGACGCTCGCGACGGGCGCGGACGTTCTCGCTCTTATGGCCGCCGATAAAGCCGGAGTAACTCATGAAGGTCTTCTGCTCTTCTTTTTTACCGGTCAGGCGCACCTTGTCGGCGTTGATCACGACCACGAAATCGCCCGTATCGACGTGCGGTGTCACGATCGCTTTTTCTTTGCCGCGGAGAAGGTTGGCAGCTTTGACTGCGACTCGGCCCAGGACCTGATCGCGGGCGTCAATGATCCACCATTTGCGGTCGACCTCGTGGGCTTTAGCAGAAAACGTTTTCATCAGAAGGCTTGGGAAGGGCGGGGAAATTAGCGGCGCGGGCTGCAGGTGTCAAATGTCGCCTCGCGGCCGGCGCGCAATGGCATCGCGACTGCTTTACCAGACGAATGCGAAGGTTCTTCGTCCTCGCCATCTTGCCTCTCCTGCTCTGCCCGTGCACGTCGCGGGCAGAAGCAGGATCCTCCGGCCATTCGGCCAAAGGTGCCGCGGTCGTGCGCGAGATGAACCTCGCACGGCAGCATCCGGAAGTTTACGCCGGCTACCTGGAGAAATTGCGAGAAAATTTCCACGGCAACCTCTTTGTCCTGCCGGGCGGGACGCGGCTGCGCACCCGGGAGGGTGTGAGGGCAGTCGACGAAGCCATTCGCTTTCTGCGCCGGGCACGCCAGCTCTCACCCTTGGCTTGCTCAACCGGAATGTCGCTGGCCGCGGCGGAACACGCGGCCGATCAGGCCTCCGGCGCTTTTGGACACGCTGGCTCCGATCGCAGCAATCCAGCCGAGCGGATGAATCGTTACGGCACTTGGAGCGGGTATTGGAGCGAGAATATTTCCTACGGCAAAGCAAGCGCACGCGACATCGTGATCGCACTCATCGTCGACGACGGACTGCGGACGCGAAAACATCGGAATAACATTTTCAATCCGGCCTTCAACTTCGCCGGCGCGGCGATCGGGCCGCACGCTCGCTATCGCACGGTATGCAGCATCGACTTCGCGGCAGGCTACGCGGAATCTGGCGGCGACGCCCGCTCGCTCTTCGCGCGCAACTAACGGCGGGAGAACAAAACCCCGGCTGGCGAATCGGCGGGCGCGAGTTTAGATACCCGCCTCTTTATGCCCAAGTCCGACGTTTCAAAATCCGCCATCAGTCCACGGCGTGCGGAGGATTTTCCCGAGTGGTATCAGCAGGTCATCCGTGCCGGCGACCTCGCCGAATCGAGCGACGTGCGCGGCTGCATGGTGATCAAGCCCTGGGGTTACGGCATCTGGGAAAACATGCAGCGCGATCTCGACGCCATGTTCAAGGCGACCGGGCACAGGAACGCCTATTTCCCGCTCTTCATTCCGCTCAGCTACCTGCAGAAAGAGGCGGAACACGTCGAAGGTTTCGCCAAGGAATGCGCGGTCGTCACTCATCACCGGCTGGAGTTGAACGCCGACGGGAAAATGGTTCCGGCCAGTCCGTTGAGCGAGCCGCTGGTCGTTAGGCCAACTTCCGAAACAATCATCGGCGCGAGCTACGCCAGGTGGGTGCAATCCTACCGCGACCTCCCGATCCTGATCAATCAATGGGCCAACGTCGTCCGTTGGGAAATGCGGCCCCGCCTGTTTTTGCGCACGACGGAATTCCTCTGGCAGGAAGGTCACACCGTCCACGAAACCGAGGACGAAGCGCGCGCCGAGACGAAACAGATGCTCGACCTCTATGAGACCTTCGTCCGCGACCATCTCGCGGTGCCGGTCTACACCGGCGAGAAATCGGAGAGCGAACGGTTCCCCGGCGCGGTCCAGACGCTTTGCATTGAGGCGATGGTGCAGGATCGCAAGGCCATCCAGGCCGGCACGTCGCATTTCCTCGGCCAGAATTTTTCTCGCTCGAGCGGGATTAAATTTCAGAACCGCGACGGCAAAGAGGAATTTGGTTGGACGACGAGCTGGGGCGTCAGCACCCGCATGGTTGGCACCGTGATCATGATGCACGCCGACGATGACGGCCTCGTCCTGCCGCCGCGCATCGCGCCGACGCACATCGTGATCGTGCCCATTACTCCGAAACCCGAAACCCGCGAAGCCATCCTCGCCGCCGCGAACGACCTCGCAATACAACTGCGCGCCGTCTCGTGGCACGGCGCGCCGCTCGAAGTGCACGTCGATCAGCGCGATCTCGGCGGCGGTATCAAAAACTGGGAGTGGATCAAAAAAGGCGTCCCGCTGCGAGTCGAACTCGGACCGCGCGACTTGGAAAGCGGCATGGTCGCCGTCAGCCGACGCGACGGCGGGGTCGTCGCGGTGGCCCCGGGCGCCGACTCCGGCAAAGCAGGTGGCAAATCTTTCCTTCCCGCCTCCGAGTTCGTGAGCGGCGCGGCCAGCCTGCTCGACGAAATCCAACAAAACCTTTTCGAGCGCGCCCTCGCCTTCCGCGACGCCCATACGCGCAAGATCGATACGAAAGAAGAGTTCTACGACTTCTTCACTCCGAAGAACTCGGCCAAGCCGGAAATCCACGGAGGCTTTGCCTGCGCGCACTGGAACGGAAGCGCCGCGGTGGAGGAACAGGTGAAGAATGACCTCAAGGTCACGATCCGCTGCATCCCGTTCGACGACCCGACGAATCCACCAGCGAGCGGTGAGTGCGTGATCACTGGCGAAGCCAGCGCCCGACGAGTCCTCTGGGCGAAGTCTTACTAAGCCCTCCGCCGAGAACCTTAGAGCCTTCGGAGGTGCGGAATCGGTTGATCCGTGGCAGTGCCGAATCAGTAGGAAGGTTTATGCGCTTTGCACCGAGAAAATAGTGGACGACGGCGGCCTGTTGACGCTATGTTCTTTACTCCATTCCACTATGAATAAAACCTCCTTTCTCCCGTCATTCTTTCCTCTGGTCGCGGCGCTCGTCGCATCATCTTCCTTCGCCAATTCTTCGGTGACATTGACGCCGGAACGAGCCAGCCACACCGCCACTACCTTGGATACCGGCATGATCCTGATTGCCGGGGGAACAAACGTGGGCGGCGATCTCGACAGTGCTCTTCTCTACGACCGAACGTCGAACACCTTGACTCCGACTGGTTCCCTCCTCACCGCCCGCGGAGATCATACCGCGACCAAACTTCCTGATGGCCGCGTTCTGATTACCGGCGGTGACCTGGCCAACGGCCAAGCGTTGAAGACGGCCGAAATCTACAATCCCGCGACCGGCGCTTTTACTCAATTTGCTACCCAAATGGCGACCGCGCGCAGCAAACACACTGCGACGCTCCTGCCCGACGGCCGGGTCTTGATCGTGGGCGGAAAAAACGCGGAGCTTTGTGACCCCGTCGCGCAGACTTTTTCGGTCCTCGCGAGCAGTCCCCTCGGTCGCTCCAGTCACTCTGCCCTTTTGTTAAACGACGGGACGGTCTTGATTACGGGAGGGTATGTGGGCAGGGCGGCGAGCGCGACCGCAGAAATCTACAACCCCGCCGATCAGACTTTCACCCGATTGACGAGCATAATGATAGTGTCGCGGGCCAATCATCAGACCACGCTCCTCCAGGATGGTCGCGTCTTGGTCACTGGCGGCTTTACTGGCACCAGCCCGCAAGACGAGGCCGACTTCTACAATCCAATCACTCAGGTCTTCACGGCGACGACACCGATGAAGTTAAATCGCTCGAATCACCGCGCGGTTCTGCTTCCAGATGGCACGGTGCTGGTCGTCGGAGGCACGACGCTGGAGAGCGGCTTCCTTGCGATCAACGAGATCTTCGATCCCAGCCTTCAGACTTGGACCAACACTCCTCCGATGAACGAGAATCGCTCCGGCGCCAGCGCCACCCTTCTCCCGGATAGCTCAATTTTTGTGGCCGGAGGAGTTACGGGCAGTTTCACCTTGAAGTCAGCGGAGACGATTGATCCGGCCACGATGCAATTTACGCCGCTGCCCGACATGACGGTGGGGCGCAATCAGCAGACAGCGACGCTCTTGCCCGACGGCAAGGTTCTTCTCACCGGCGGAAGCGAAGATGCCATTTCCCTGAACTCGGCGGAGCTATTCGACCCATCGAATAATACCTTCACCGCTCTCGCCAGTACCTTGAGCCAGGCGAAGAAAAGCCACTCGGCTGCGCTGCTGCAGGATGAAAGCCGCGTGCTCTTGGCGGGTGGCAAAACCGACGGCGGAGATACCATCCAGGCCGACATCCTCGACATCAGCTCACAGACGTTTCGTCGGATTGCCGATATGAAAAGCTCGCGCTCACTCTTTGCCGAAACCCTGCTGCCCAATGGGACCGTGCTCCTGGCGGGGGGACGGCACGGGGCCACTCCGACTAAGGCCTCGGACATTTTCGACCCCGTTACCGAGACCTTTTCTTCCACCGGCCCGCTGAACCTCCAAAGAAAACGTCATCGGGCGAACCTTCTCCCTAATGGCACAGTCCTCATCTCCGGCGGCGCCCCCGGTTCCAATGGGTCGACCATCCCTGACTCCGGCACGCCAACCTGCGAGATCTACGACCCGACGACAGGTATCTTCACCTTTAGCAACCAAGAGATGAATATCGGCCGCACCGAACACGACGCCACGCTCCTTTCCGACGGGACTGTTGTCATCACTGGCGGCGTCACGCGCGAGTGCCTGGCCGACCTCTATCAACCGGTGAACGCCACTTTCTCGCCGGTCGGCAGCCTCACTGATGAACGATTGCGCCACGTCGCCATCCTGCTTTCGCATCCGGCTTGGGGGACAAACATGAACAAGGTCCTCGTAATCGGTGGCGCCACCATCGGCACCGGAGCCTTTGGTGGTTTGGAAGAAGCCCTTACCTCCGTGGAGTTATACGATCCGGCCACGGGCCAGTTCAGTAACTTCGGCAACATGACGGCTGCCCGGCAAAATCACAGCGCCACTATGTTACAGGATGGTCGAATCATGATCGCCGGTGGTGTCACCACCCCATCCTTCAGCGGCACGGGCGAACTCCTCAGCACTCTGCCGACGCCGACGCCAACACCAACACCAACACCAACACCGACTCCGACTCCGACTCCGACTCCTGCAATCACGAGCCAGCCGGCCGACGCGACGGTGGCCATCGGCAGCACAGCCACGTTTAACGTGGTCGCCACAGGCGCGCCCTTGACCTATCAGTGGCGAAACAACGGGGTGGAAATCTCAGGAGCAACTTCGGACACCTACACGACTCCCCCGGCCACCGTTAATGACAATGGCAACCGCTACTCGGTGGTCGTCACCAATTCCGGTGGCAGCGTGACCAGTAACGATGCGGTCCTGACCGTTATCGCGGCACCTGTGATCACAAACCAGCCCACCGATGCCTCCGTCAGACTCGGCCGAACGGCCAGGTTTAACGTCGCCGCCACCGGCGCGACCCCATTGACCTACCAATGGAGAAAGAACGGCATCAATATCGCGGGTGCGACCAGGTCCAAATATATTACACCTCCCGTCACTGCGGCTGATAACGGCAGCCTCTTCTCCGTCGTGGTCGGTAACAATCTTGGCACCGCGACCAGTCGCGACGCCGTCTTAACGGTAAGGTAGCGCGAGACTGCGACCGACGGTTGGGACTATCCCCCGGCGCGTCGTTGTTACACGCCCCCGCTGATCTCGATCGGCGCGGGCGCGAGCGGAGCGAGCGCAGATTGAGATTGCCCAACGTACGAGGTCAGCGAACCGGGGCCGCCGCGGCCTTCTGGTATTCCTCGAGCGCCTGCGGCATCCAGGCTTGCAACTGTTGAATGCGATGCCCGTGCGCAGGATGGGTGGAGAGGAACTCGGGCGGCTGCGCCTTGCCGGCCTGCTCCATTCGCTCCCAGAACTTTATGCTCGCCCGCGGATCGTAGCCCGCGCGCGCCATGTAGATGAGGCCGATGTGGTCGGCTTCCGATTCGTGATCGCGACCGAAGGGCATGAGGATGCCGAATTGCGCACCGGCGCCAAGCGCGCCCATGACGGCGCGTTGCTTGCCGTAATCCATGTCGGAAAGAGAGACGGCCACGCCGGTGAGAGCGGTTTGGGCAAGGCTTTGCTGCAAGACGCGCTGGGCGCCGTGGCGCGAAGTGGCGTGGGCCATTTCGTGGCCGAGCACGGCGGCGAGAGCGGCATCGTTCTCGGCCACGGGCAGGATGCCGGTATAGACGACGATCTTCCCGCCGGGCAGACAGAAGGCGTTGACTTGGTCGTCGCGGATGAGCGATTCGCGCCATTCAAATCCGTTGCCGGACTCGCCGGTAGCGGCGGCGAGACGGGTGGCGACGCGGCGCACCATCTCAAACTCTGGTCCGGAATCGACGGTTTGAGCCTCCGAGAGGACTTTCTGATAACTCTGCAGTCCGAGCGCCGCTTCCTGTTCCGTCGAGAGGCCGACGTGACTCTTCCGGCCCGTCTCGGGGTTCACGAATTTTTCCGAACTGCAGTATTGGTAGGTCAGGAAAATGGCCGCGATTAGAATCGGCAACCATTTGATGTGCGTGCGCCTCATGCTCTTGAATTCGGAGAGTGAGCACCTTGTGGCCGGAGAATATTGCTTGCGACGCCGGAAGACAAAAGTGACGGGGAGCGGACCCGCGCTTTGAGGGTTGGTCATTTCACCTGCGCGCCAAAAATTGCGGACGGGAAAGGGGTGCCAACGACCCTTGGAGGGGTCGGCGTTCCGCGGCCAAAAAGCAGGAGCTATTCCGCCTCGGCGAGGCAGGGATGCGGCGCCGCCGCAATGGCGGATTCGAGGACGTGGATATCGACCGGCTTAGTCAGGTGGGCGAAGAAGCCACTGGCCGGCTGCGCGCGATATCCTGGTCCATCCCGTAGCGGCTGAGCGCGATCCCGGGCAAGCCGTGGCTCTCATGTCATCTCGACCGCCAGTGCCCGGACGGCTGCCATCTGCAGCTTGCCTTTGCCTTGCAGGACGTAGCGGCTGGCACCATCCACTCCCTCTCTCTCCCGGACGAAAATCCCAGCTCGAAGGGACTCGAGCCGGGCGGCTAATTCCGGCTCCATTTCCCCCCAGTCGGCTCTGCTGCCTTGGATTGTCCGCAGTTAACTCTTTTAGCCGCTTAAGGTGCGCTTCGGCTGCCGCCGCCGCCGCCCGATGAGGCT
>JALYOR010000188.1 GCA_030856765.1 Verrucomicrobiota bacterium
CAATCCACCGAGATTGCGGCTGATTAGAAACTCGGCACCGAAGCGCGCGCCTTCTGCTCTTTCGCCGCTTTTTGCTGGGCCTCGTATTGGCGGGCAATCGGCAGTTCTAGCCGCACGATAAGGTTGCTCCGCGACCAGAGAATCGCTCCGTCGCTGCGCCGCCACATCTTCTGGCCAAAGGCATCACCAGCGAATCCCTCTACCAATTTATTAATCCCCTTGCTTGGTGAGTTCGGATTGTCATAAGCCGTCCGATTCCATGACATGCCGGGAGGGGTGTTTGCGCCTGCGATTGCCTGAAGCTCGTAGTCCTGGATCTGAATCGAGTTGCTGGCGCCCGACAGCTTCTGGTAATCCATCCGGACCGCCGGACCATCGAGTTGAAGGAACGCCGCCCTAATTTTCCAGCCTTGATATTCGTAGGTGTGGTGGATCGCGCCCTCGATCAGAGGCGACGATCGATCTGCGATTTTGGTCAGTTGCGTATCCTTCGGCGGTCCGTACCGGCCCACGAATTGCAGGCTTGTCTCCCCGATTCGACCTTCGGCGGTGGCGACCACAAGGAACGACAGCAGCAGAGGGAGTGAAATGCGCATGCTCCCTTCCGGAGCAGGCGTCGTTCCCCGATAGGCGCAAGCATGCAGACGTGGTTTGGACTCCCCTCGAATGCGGACCTATCTCCGAATACAAGAGTCTATCGGAAGGCAGGATTCTCGATTTCCCGGCTGTCTACCGGATCGAGGCGTTTGGCTTCGAAAGCTCCCTGTTCGGGCGCAACCTGCAGAAGGCGACCGCCGCCTTTCCAAAAGCCTTGGACCAGCTCGACTTTCATATAGACAGCCTGCCCCGGTTTCAAATCGACCTCGGTCCCGGATTTCCTGTCGTCCATTTCAAAAACATAGTGGCCCGGCGGAATTGCGCTCACAAAGACCCGGCCGTTTCCAACGTTGACCAAGTCATTGCCATTCAAGACGACCGTCGGCCGTAAAGCGCTTCCGTAGAAGTTGCTTTCCCTGTATATGACGACCATTGCCATCGTCTTTGGGATCGAACTGATTTTGGCGACGACCTGAGGATTTACTGGCTGAACGCCGGTGGTGGCACAACCACCAAGCAGGATGCAAAACGCCAACGGTAGAGGCAGGGAAGATCTGGACATTCGGCGATAAAACGCGTTTCCCGTTTCCGAGTCGAGGATTTTTTCAGCCCGTCTCGGATCGGCCAAAGTTTGGAGAACGGCTCTGCTCGGCGGGTTGTTCTCCGGGTCGCATCATCCCCGAGGCTGCGCGGCGGGTCGCCGCACACGGCACGCGAGGGCGCCCACCACGGCGGGCAGGCAATGCGCTCCCCCGGCTCCCATTTTCCCCATCTTTCTACTTTAGCCTTTCACCTTTCCACTTCTCCTCCGCGCTCCCCAGCCTAAGAACGAAGAACTCATAACCGTTAACTCGCGCGGCCTCCGCGCCGGGCGGGTTGTTCTCCGGGTTGCATCATCCTGAGGCTGCGCGGCGGGTCGCCGCACAGGGCGCGCGAGGCGCATGCGCTCCCCAGCCCGATAACCGTTACGGGTGACTCCCGCCTAAGGCGGGTCGTCCTGTCTGATCTTTGTGCACGTTACCCTTATCCTCTATGAATCCTACCTGATCCCGACGCGACACGACCGGACGCGGAAAGGATCTCGCCCGTTGTCGCGGGGATCATGTTTTTCCCGCCGGGATCGTGCCTGGTGACGGAACCATTCCTCATGGTAGCCACATCATTCCTATTGGCGGCAGCACCATTCCCGTGGAGTCTTCATTCCGGGGACTCAAGGGCGGTCCCTTGGCTTCCGGCACCATTCGTTTCCGGCTCCGGCATCGCAGCCCGAAAAAACCCTCTTCGCGATCTTCAGCGCGCCGGAGCCTGCAGAGGCGGGGGAAACGTGGCGGGCACACCCTGTATCGGGTTGAGCATGAACTCCGTGCCGCCTCCGCCAAGCTGGCCGGAGCCGTCAGGACCAAAGACCGTAAACTCGAAGCCAAAGGCCACCGTGACGTAGCCGTATTGATCGGCCGTGATTGAAGTCAGGTTGGTCGAGTAAGGGCCAAGCGGCGTAACGGCGAGGCTCCGCTTATCGATCTCATCGACCATCGCACTCCGGTTCGTTCCAACAAAGAGGAACCCCTTGTTAGCTGCCATCAGTGCCTTCGCCGATGTCCCGCCGGTGAGAGCCAGCGGAACACTTTGGGTGAGAACGACGGTCACCGTATCAAAGTCCGGCGTAATCATGTCGGTCTTCTTGTAAACGTTGAGGGTGACTTGATCCTGATTTGGGCCGCCCGCGACGTCCACCACATAAATTTCGCGGCTGACCGTGTTTGTGCTGACGTTTGTTCGCGGATAGCCTTCCATCATCGCCGCAATCTTCCCATACGGTCCGAGGGTGCCGGCGGCATAACAGCCCGAAGTGTTCTGGGTGGAGCCGCAGGTTACCCAGGTAGCAGAGGTTTGGTCATTGAAGAAGTAGGTTGTGAACAGCGTTTCATCAATGGGTGCATTCGCGCCAATCTTCCCCTGTGCGGGGCTGGCGCTGGCGTAAAGCAGTGCAATCGCGAGAACGATCCGGGATGTGATTCTGTAGTTCATTTGGAGCTTGCTATCAAAACCCCGCAGACCTGGCAAGTGTTTTGTGTGCAGCCGACCGCCAGGGACAAGCCAAAGCCTAAAGAAAAAGATGGCCACCCGCGAGGTAACTGAAAGCGCGATGATCTTTTGTTAAGCGATCACAACCCCATCCTGGCAACTTTGGACTTCCTAAAACTCTCGGATCGCGGATGACGCGAATCATTCCGGGGAGCGCACGCGCCCTCGCGTGCTGGCGATGGCGCCCTCGCCTTCCCGAACTTTTCAAGGTACTCTGCCCGTAAGGGAAGAAGATGGTTGCGGCGAGGCGCCGCACACGGCACGCGAGTCGCGTGCGCTCCCCAGACATTTGCTCCTGCTTCTAATCAAAGCGACCGGGGTCAGCGACCCCGGCTACAACCGGCAGGCGGTGCGCCTGCCCCACCAGGGTGGACGACACGGCGGTCGTCCCTCCAAGTTTACCGCGGATTCCGCGGATGGGATTTCGGCTGAGACAGCCGGCCCTACATTTTCGTGGATGTCTTGTCTTCGTTCCGAGCCGGGGAATTACCGCAGTCCTGAACGGAGCCGAGCGTCCTTGTCGGCCCCGTCCAGCTTTTCAAAGGCTGGCGCCGGTTGCGCCTGCGTAACGGTAGCTTTTGCAAACCCGTCCTCGCCTCCAGCTGCGTTACGGCAGCGTTTACGACTCTTTGTCGTAGACTCCTTTGGATTCGACTTTCTTGCCCTCCGCGTTGGTGCTCTCGGTGGTGACAACGCGCGTCTTGCCATCGGCCGAGACTTTGATCGTGCCGGTCATGACTACCTTGCCACCCTTTTTGATCGTCATCTCGAGGGTGCGGTCGTCCACTTGCTTGTAGGAACGGCTGTCGACCCGGGAGTCGCCTTTTACCGGGTAGTCTTTGCCGTCGAACTTGCCGGTCCAGGTGTTGTTGGCCGATTTTCCATCCTTGTCGACGCCTTCGACCGTGACTTTGATCTCGTCGCCAGCCGCCTCGTATTTCACGAGCGGGTTTTTGCCCTGCGCCGGATCCAAGTGTGACTTTTCTTCATTCAGCTTCCACGTGCCCATGTTCGGGTTCGCGAAGCAAGCCCCGGCTGCCAGCAGGCTCAGCGCCAGAGTTAATCCCAACAGTTTTGTTTTCATGGCCCTGATGGGAGCGCGTCTCCGCCTGAGCCGTCAAGATTAATCGCGCGCCTAACAAACCTGTAATGCAAAGCTATCTCGCGGGGAGCGGATGACTCGGATCATTGCCGGGGAGCACACGCGCCCTCGCGAACTTTTTCCTAACTCTGCGCGGCGCGCGAAGAAAAGGGTTGCGGCGAGGCGCCGCAACCGGCACGCGAGGCGCGTGCGCTCCCCAGTGGTCCGCTCTCCTGCTCCTGCTCATAATCAAGGCGACCGCGGTCATCGACCCCGGCTACAACAGGCAGGCGGAGCGCCCGCCCTACAAGGGTGGACGACACGGCGGGCGCCCCTCCAGGGTTGCATTCCCATCCACTAACCAAGAGCTCATACATCCACTCGCGGCGGCGTCCGCGCCGCGCAGGAAGATTTACAAGACAGCCTCTCGGGCGACGTGAAGGAGCTGACGAATTTCACGCCCGAATACCGGCTGCTAGTAGGCAATTACCGTGTGCTGTTTGAGGTGGAGCGCGGCACGGTCGTCGTCTATCGTGTGCTCCACCGAAAAGACGCCTACCAATAACTTCAAACATCGCTATGACGCTGCATCCCGAAATCCTGAGCAAGAACGGCAAGAAGCAATTCGCCGTGCTGCCCTACGAAGAGTTCGTCGCTTTGCAAGCCCGGCTGGCCGATGCGGATGACCTACTGGAATTGCGCAAAGCCAAACGCGCCGAGGGAAAGAAAAAGTCCATCCCACTGGCCCGTGTGAAGCGTGAACTAGGGCTGACCTAGCAACTGCTCGCGAGGGATTCATGCTCGCCTTCGGGACTCTGTTCGGCGGGTTGTTCTCCGGGTTGCATAGTCCCTGGAGGCTACGCGGCGGGTCGCCGCACAGGGCACGCGAGTCGCCCACCACGGCGGGCAGGCAATGCGCTCCCCAGAGAGTCAGCGCAGTGGCCTCCATGCCTAACGACGCGTCTGAGCGGCCAGCGTTGGCTCGTCCAGCGCGAGTTCCTCAAGCGCCCGCTTTTGTGGCAAGATGGTCGGCGCTGGGACTGAAGCGACGGTCGCGGGGACCTGCTTCGCGGACGTCCTGGGCCAAAAGAGGAACGCTCCCGCGCCAAGCAAAAGTGCGAGCAACACTTTGACCGTCCTCGGGATCCTATCGAGACCGGCCTTGGGTTCTTCCATCCGTAACGGTCCGGCCGCGGCCTCGATCTTGAGCAGCGGGAACAGCTCGTCGACCGTGCGCCATCTCGCTTCGCCGACCGGTTTGCACGGCTGCTGAGATCCGAAATGGCCGGCGCGGAAGAGCTGCGAGATCTCCCGAGCGTTCAATGGACTGTGTAAGCCGCGCGCTTTCACATCGTAGAGATCCATCCCCTTGGGAAAGCACAATGGATGCCCGGTGGAGCAAAGTAGAAAGTAGAAAGGCGAAAGTAGAAAGACGGGGGAAGCAGGAACTCTGGGGAGCGCATTGCCTGCCCGCCGTGGTGGGCGCCTCGCGCGCTCTGTGCGGCGCCTCGCCGCACAGCAGCTTTCGGAGTTCGGAGTTCGGATATCAGCTGTCAGAAGTCAGCCCTTGATGCGCTCGCACTCTCTATTCCGTTGTCAGCTTCCGCTTTCAGCTTTTCAGAAGTCAGCTTTTCAAAATCATTGACCTCGAAGATGAGTTTATCGTAATCTGAATAGTGAGAGTCGGGAGAGCGTCGGATCTGCAGGTCTGGGCGCTCTCTTGCTCTCACGGCCGGCTGGCTTCTCATGAAAACATCTTTTCGTTCCGGGACGGGTTGGATCGAGGCGCAAGCTGAGGCGCAGCGTTGGATTGATGGCTTGAATCTGCATGCGGTCACCGGTTCGGTGATCGATCTCAGCCGCTCGGCCGAGACGCTCCCTTTTCGTGGGCCTTTCCGGACGATGGTCTGCCAGGCGGCCAAGCGGCTTCTGCAACGCCGCGGCGCCTACGTCATTCTGCCCGGCTAGCGGGACGAGGCGAGCGTTGTCACGCAACGCGTGGCACCGACGGCGCGGTGCCCTGGGCTTTTCGGCTTTCCGCATTGAAAGCCCGGCCGTTGCTGCGCAGCCGTTACGGCAGCTTTTCATCTACGGACGGGGAGACTTGGCCTCGGCGCTCTCTTTCGACTCGGAGCTGGCCGATTGTTCGCGGGCTTTTTGCGTGGCGATCTGCTGCTCACTAAAGCCCATGCGGGTCATGAGATCGGAGGTGAGGTGCGGCTTTTCGTCGCGGACCTGGCTGCGGTTTTGGGCCGCGACGACGCGTTGCGCTTGCTCGCGTTCGCGGGCGGCCTGCCGGGCCTGGGCCTGGGC
>JALYOR010000271.1 GCA_030856765.1 Verrucomicrobiota bacterium
AGGTTTCCGAGAGCGAGCCGGCCAAGGACGATTTCAAGGAAGAATTCGACCAACTGGCCAAGCTCGATGACGAGTGGCGTGATTACATGGCGCAATCGGCCAGCTACAGCGGCCGCTCGAAGGATGAGGAGGAAAAGAGACAATTCTTTTTCGATTCCATCGCCACCCAGGAAACCCTGCAGCAGCACCTCGTCGGCCAGCTCAATCAGACGGCCCTGAGCGGCGACGATCGCAAGACGGCCGAACTCATCATCGGTAACATCGACGACGATGGCTTCCTCGGCACGACGCCGGCAGAGATGGCGATGAACACCGGCATCGCGCAGGAAGATTTCGAGCTCATGCTCACCCTCGTGCAGAGCTTCTACCCGCCGGGTGTGGGCGCGCGCGACTTGCGCGAGTGCTTGATGATTCAACTCAAGCGCGACGGCCGGGAGAAGAGCCTCGAATATCGCATCGTATCCGATCACATGATCGACCTCGGCAAACGACGCTTCCCCGAGATCGCGCGCCGGATGGGTATCACAGTCGAGCAAGTGCAGAAGGCCGCCAACTGCATCGGGCAGCTCGAACCGCGACCCGGCCAGATTTTTGCCGAAGCGCCGCAGAACTATGTCCTGCCGGATGTGACGGTGGAGAAAATTCAGGGGGAGTATCAGATCATCCTCAACGGCGAACAGATCCCGCACCTCCGCATCAGCAATACCTACAAGGACATCATGTCGCAGGACGGGAGCGGCGGCGAAGTGAAGGATTACATCCGCGACAAAATCCGGAGCGGGAAGTTCCTGATCAAATCAATCCACCAGCGTCAACAGACGATTTCCAACATTGCGCACCAGATTGTCGATCGGCAGAAGGAATTTTTGGAGCGCGGCTCGGCGCACTTGAAACCGATGACGATGGTGCAAATCGCCGACGCGGTCGGGGTGCACGAAACCACGGTGAGCCGCGCCATTTCCGGCAAATACATCTCTACGCCGCAGGGCGTTTTCGAGATGAAATACTTTTTCACTCCCGGCTACCAGACTTCGAGTGGGGCCTCGATGAGCAACACGAGTGTGAAGGAAGCGATCCTCGACCTGGTCAAAAACGAGTCCGGCAGCGCACCATTGAGCGACAAGGAAATCGTCGAAATACTTGGCCAACGCGGCATCCCGATCGCCCGCCGCACCGTCGCAAAATATCGGACCGAACTAAACATTCTGCCGAGCAATATGCGGCGGAAATATTGAGCTGCGCCGCTTCATGACGCCGTCGCTCCGTCGCGCCGTGATCGCCGAGTGGCGAGGGTTACCATCCGACCTGCCGCGGCCGGACCGCACGCAATCGACGGCCGACTTGCTGCCGAAAGTGATGCAAAAGCTAGGCCTGAAAGAGCGGATGCAGGAAACCGAGATCCTGGGCGCCTGGAAGAGCCTGGTCGGCGAATTTATCGCCGCCCACTCCAACCCGATCGCGTTGCGCGAAGGGATTCTCTACGTCCATGTCCTGCAGCCGGCGTTGCACTACGAGCTGGATCGGGTGAACAAGCCGGAGATCCTGCGCAAGTTGAAGCAGCGCTACGGCGCCCGGGCCATCCGCGACCTGCGTTTCCGCCTCGGCTAACGACCTCTTCCGCGGCTCCGCTTCTGCCGCCGCAGGTGTTTCACGAATGCCTGCAATGTTTCCGCGCTGACATGATGCTCGATCCCCTCCGCGTCGGATTGCGCGATGCTTTCGGAAACCCCGAGTAACCTGAGGAACGCGACGACGATCTCATGACGTCGCCGGGACTCCTGGGCGAGGCGCCGCCCGGCCGCGGTGAGAAAGATCGAACGATACGGCTGGGTCGTGACAAAGCCTTCGCGCTGCAGGCGCTGGATGGTGCGACCCACAGTCACGTGGGTCACTCCGAAGCGCCGGGCCACATCGATCGCACGCGCTTCGCCGGACCCGGCGATCAGTTCGGCAATCAATTCGACGTAGTCCTGGGCGGTTTCCTGTGCATGCTCGTCCCGCGTACGGCGGACTGCGGCGGTCCGGGCCGCGCGTTTCTTTGAGGCTTTGACGGGCATGCGTTCCCCGGAGCAAAAGCGAAAAAGCCTCTTTTGCCAAATTTAATCAAAATGTAGCTGTTGCTACATTTATGAGCCTGTGTTAAAAACGAGCGGATGCTTGATTTGCGCGCGCTCTTTTGCCGGCTGCTTTCGGTTGTCACCTCCGTTCTCCTGCCCGTGGGCTCCGCGGCGGCGCAATCTGGTTCGACCGACGGCAAGCTTCTGGCCGAGTCCAGCGAAAACCAGGCGAGGGAGAAGAGCGGCTATCATCTGTTCAATCCCACGCCATCGGATCTGCTCCGGGAACTCTCCACCGATCGACCCGACAAGACGGAAAGCCCGTTTACCGTTGATGCGGGGCATTTCCAGTGGGAAATGGACTTTGTGGTCTTCACCCAGACGCGGGAAGAGGCGGTGCACAGTCGTATCTGGAATATTGCGCCGGTGAACCTTAAGGTCGGCCTGACAAATAGCGCGGATCTCCAGCTGATCTTCGACAGTTACACCCACATGCGGATCACGGATGATCGCTCCCGTTCAGCCGAGACGACCACCGGGGTGGGTGACCTGACACCGCGGCTGAAAATCAACCTCTGGGGCAACGATGGCGGCCCAACCGCTTTCGCCGTCATGCCTTTCCTCGGCATCCCCACGAATTCGCTTGGACTGGGCAACGATGCCGTCAGCGGCGGGGTCATCTTTCCTCTTGCCGTCGCGTTGCCCGGTGGATGGGGCATGGGATTGCAGACGGAAGTTGATGTAGTGCCTAACGGGATCGACCGGGGGCACCACGCTGAGTTCGTCAACTCCATTACATTCAGCCATGACCTTGTGGGCCAGTTCGGCGGCTACGTGGAATTCTTTAGCAACGTGAGCACCGAACGCGGATCAGTCTGGATCGGCACGGTGGACTTCGGGCTCACCTATAGCCTGGCGAAGAACATCCAGCTCGATGCGGGCTGTAACATTGGACTCGTCCGATCCGCCGACGATCTGCAACCCTTTGCCGGCATCTCGCTCCGCTTCTAACAAGACGCCTCCGCTTATGCCAAACACTCCCACGCCACTTAGCGAACGTCCGAAGCGCAATTCCGAGCCAGCCTGGCGGCGCAGTGGCGGTCTCGTCTCCCTGCCGGAGGTGCACCGCAGTATCGTGGTCCCGGGGCAGGGTTCCTTCTGGCGCAAGATGGCGGCCTTCGCCGGTCCCGGTTTTCTCGTCGCGGTCGGCTACATGGATCCCGGCAACTGGGCCACCGACCTCGCGGGGGGAGCGCAGTTTGGCTATACCCTGCTCGCGGTCGTCATGATCTCGAATTTCATGGCCATTCTCCTCCAGCACCTCTGCGTCAAGCTCGGCATCGCGACCGGCCGCGATCTCGCGCAAGCCTGTCGTGATCATTACAACCGCCCCACCATCTGGTTCCTCTGGGTCATCTGCGAGCTGGCGATTGCGGCCTGCGATCTGGCCGAAGTCGTCGGTTCTGCCATCGGGCTCCAGCTGCTCTTTGGCATCCCGATCGTCTGGGGCTGCGTCATCACCTGTCTCGACGTCCTCGCGGTCCTCTTCCTGCAGAACAAAGGCTTCCGCTACATCGAGGCGGTCGTGGTCACCCTCATTCTGACCATTGGCGGCTGCTTTGCCTTTGAACTCTTTTTTGCCAAGCCTAGCCTCACCGGCGTGATGCTGGGCTTCGTGCCGAGCGCCGATATTCTGAAGAATCAGAGCATGCTCTACGTCAGCATCGGCATCCTGGGCGCGACCGTCATGCCGCATAATCTCTACCTGCATTCCT